>JADLDC010000001.1 GCA_020846885.1 Acidobacteriota bacterium
ATCAATATTTAGAACAACTTATCTCTACGTCTGGCTCTGAGCTGCGCCTCGAACCCAATGCCAAGCCGTACGTCGTTTCTCCCTCCGGAAACACGGAACTGGACAAAGTGCCGCTGCAGGGTTCGCAAATAAGCATGATGGTGTTTCCGCTCATCCCGTTCGAGGTCAAGCAGGAATTGCCGAATCAGCCTTCGGTCCAGTTCGTTCACCCCAGCACCGTTGGCGAGTTTGATTTTGTAGTTCAAAAGACTTCGGCCGGATTCAACGTAACGATCAAACCGGCCGGTTCTCCGGCACGACCGGCTATCAGCTCGTCACCAGATTCAGAGATAGTTGCTCAGGTAACTGAGCCGGACAGAGAGGCAAACAGCCTGTCCTACGGAACAATAGACGAGGCTCCCGACAGGTCGCTATTTGAAAATTCGAACGGCGCAGCGTCATTCGATGATTTTGCGGCACGTTCTGAGAACGAAACGAGCGTTCCATTTTCGCCCGAGAATCTGGAAAGAGCGAAAGAATACATTCCTCCAACGGACCACGCAACTCCGCTTCCCGCTGAAGAAGTGATCCGCAATTCGGTCCGCGACCGCCGCGGTGCCGACCGCACAGGCTCGAACGGCGAGCTCTGCGATAGGATGGAAGGCCTTTTTCATGCAATGGCCGAAGCTGGAGCGTCAGACCTGCATCTCTCGGTCGGAATGCCGCCGATGATCCGCAAGGACGGCCGCATGCAAAAGCTGGAGTGTGCCGAAGGGCTGCTGAACGAAGATCTGATGAAAGACCTGCTGCATTCGATAATGCCGCAGCGGAACAAGGACGAATTTGCCGAGCGTCACGACAGCGATTTCGCATACGAAATTCCCGGCCTGGCGCGTTTTCGCTCGAACATTTTTATGGACCGCAAAGGTATGGGCGCGGTCTTTCGGATCATTCCAAGCAAGATGACGACTGCCGAGCAGCTCGGCCTTTCAAAGGCGATAATGGGGCTGACCGAACTTTCAAAAGGCCTCGTCGTCGTCACCGGGCCGACCGGTTCCGGCAAATCGACAACACTTTGCGCGATGGTGAACAGCATCAACATGACGCGTGAAGATCACATCATCACGATCGAAGACCCGGTCGAGTTCGTCCACGAGAACATCAAGTGCCTCGTCAACCAGCGTGAGGTCCACAACCACACGATGTCGTTCAAAGACGCCTTGCGGGCCGCCCTTCGCGAAGACCCGGACATCGTCCTTGTCGGCGAAATGCGCGATCTGGAAACTATCTCGATAGCCATCGAAACCGCCGAGACCGGCCACCTCGTTTTCGGCACGCTCCACACGACAACCGCTGTCTCGACCGTTGACCGCATAATCGACCAGTTCCCCGCCGACCGTCAGCAGCAGGTCCGCGTGATGCTAAGCGAATCGCTCAAAGGCGTCGTCGCCCAAACGCTTCTGCCAAAAA
The DNA here is from genome assembly GCA_020846885.1 of Acidobacteriota bacterium. Lineage (GTDB taxonomy): Bacteria > Acidobacteriota > Blastocatellia > Pyrinomonadales > Pyrinomonadaceae > OLB17. Next base: position 1,450 of record JADLDC010000001.1, read on the forward strand.
AAGGCGGCGGCCGTGTTGCGGCACTGGAAGTACTTGTCGTCACGCCCGCCATCTCAAACCTGATCCGCGAAGGCAAAACCTTCCAAATAGCGTCCGCAATGCAAACCGGCCGCGCCCACGGTATGGTAATGCTGAACGACGCCCTCTTCGACCTCGTCCAAAAAGACATCGTCGAACCACGCGACGCCTACCTAAAAGCTATCGATAAAACCGGATTCGAAGCAATGCTGACGAAGGGCGGGTTTAAGATCTAGGTTCGCTCGGCTGCCGCCTTTTATTCGGCCGTAACTAGAACGCCTTGAAGGCATTTGGACCCTATTCGACAAGAGTGCGTTGTGTTTTAGATGTGAACAATTGATGCCGGTAAACCGGCAGTTGCGGTAAACTCTTTCTCGGCTAGTACTTGAGCTGGATACTGTTCATTCCCCGCAAGATCGCTCGCTGTCGGCGGACGACGCGTTTTCGGTTTTTTTGCGGGTTAAAGACGTTTAGCGGGCTTGGGATCATTGCCGCGAGGAATGCGGCCTCTTCGCGGGTGAGGTTCGAGGCTGATTTTTTGAAATAATTACGCGAAGCGGCCTCAGCGCCGTAAATGCCGTCGCCCCATTCGATCACATTCAAGTAGATCTCAAGAATGCGTTTCTTTGACAACTCGCGTTCGAGAAAGTACGTGTAAACCGCCTCGCGGCCTTTGCGGAGGAAATTGCGGTCTTCGGACAAGTACAGGTTCTTTGCCAACTGCTGTGTTACGGTCGAGGCACCGCGTTTGAAACTCGGCATCGGCGGTATCCAGTCGTTCGGATCATAATCGCCTTCGGCCTTTGCCTCTTTCTCGCCTTCCTTGACCGCCTCGTCCCATGCCTTGTTTATTGCATCCCAATCAAAACCGTTATGCTCAAAGAAGCGGGCGTCCTCACCGGCAAGCACAGCTTTTTGAAGATTTGGTGAGATCTGTTCGATCGGCGTCCAGATCATGAATTTTCGCGGCTCGCGGCCCTCTTCGCGAGCTTCGGAAAGGCGATGTTCGATCATCGAGGTTGTAACGGGATTCTCGGTCCTGAGGCTTGAAATGTTGGGAAAGGTGACGAACTCATACAAGAACCACACGAGGATGGCCCCTAGGAAGATGAGGAAGAGAATCTTTGTCCAGTACCACATGGCAAAATCGGTCAATTACAGGTGAACCGCGACGCTAATATAATAGTACGCTATTTTGCACCGTGGATGTTCCCTAAATCCATTGCGGCAAGGGCCTAAAACACGGGACAAGAAAGGGAAACAGAGAAAAGGAGCAGCTCGTGAAATGTCGGGGCGGAACACGCGGCCAGGAGCGCGGCAAAAACCTAACATCCGGCAATACAGCAACTAGCCGAATATATTCCTGACCTTTTCGATAAATGATTCGCTGTTAAAATCCTTGTCCTCGACCTCGGCGAGCTGTTCGAGGAGCTTTCGCTGCTCTTTGGTCAGGGATTTTGGTGTGATCAGGGTAACGGCCACGAATAGGTCGCCGCGCCCGCGGCCGCCAAGGGCGGGCATGCCTTGCGATCTGACGCGAAAGACCGTTCCGGTCTGAGTACCGGCCGGAACCTTGAGGTCTTCTTCGCCGTCAAGCGTCTGGACCTTGATCTCTGCACCGAGCGCCGCCTGCGCAAAAGTGATCGGAACCGCCGAATACAGATTCGCGCCCTGCCGTTCGAAAACCTCGTGTTCCTTGACGTGAACAACAACGAAAAGATCGCCCGAGGCCCCGCCGTTCGGGCCTGCCTCGCCTTCGCCGGATACGCGCAAACGTGACCCCGTTTCGACACCAGCCGGGATCTTGACCTCGAGCATTTTCTCCTTTTCCGTTCGACCCGCACCCTTACATTCTTTGCACGGTGTACGGATGACCTGGCCGCGGCCCTGGCAATTGGGACACGTCCGCATTACGCTGAAAAAGCCTTGCTGATATCGCGTCTGGCCGGCCCCTTTGCAGCTTACGCATGTTTCGGCCGTCGTGCCTTTTTCGGCACCCGAACCGCTGCACTCACCGCATTGTTCAAGCCGCGGGATGCGGAGTTTCTCGTCCTTACCGTTTGCCGCTTCTTCGAGCGTGATCTCAAGATCGTAGCGAAGATCGGACCCGCGCTGTACCGTCGTGC
>JADLDC010000002.1 GCA_020846885.1 Acidobacteriota bacterium
CATTCTCGGGCGGCGGTTTTCGCAACGCGAACGTGCAGTTCCTGATCGCCGGCCCCGATCTGAAAAAGCTCGAAGAGTATTCGGAAAAGATCCTGGAAAAAATGAAAACGATCCCGGACGCGGTGGATGTCGATTCGACACTCATCTCCGGCAAGCCGGAAGTGCGGCTTGAGGTCGATCGTGCCAAAGCCGCCGACCTCGGTGTACGGATCGGCGATGTTTCGCAGGCACTGAACACGCTCGTAGCCGGGCAGGAAGCAACGTCCTACAACGAGGGAACGGAACAATATGAGGTCCGTGTTCGGGCGATCAATTCGTTCCGGACGGATGTCGAAGGGCTGAAGCGGTTGATCGTGCCGTCATCAAAGATCGGCTGGGTGACGCTTGACCGGCTTGTTACTGTGTCGCAGGGCACGGGCCCAAGTTCTATCGAGCGAACGAACCGCCAGCGGCAGGTAACGCTGCTCGCGAACACAAAGCCAGGCGGTTCGGCGGCCAGCATTACCGCGGCGATCGACGATTTTGTCGCAAAGATGCAGCTTCCGCCAGGATATCGTACCGGATACGTCGGCCAATCAAAGGAAATGGGCAAGGCGGGATTTTACTTCCTGCTTGCGTTCGCGCTGTCGTTCATCTTTATGTACATCGTGCTGGCCGCTCAGTTCGAATCGTTCATTCACCCGGTGACGATCCTTCTGACGCTGCCGCTTTCGATCCCGTTCGGAATTTTGAGCCTGCTCGTAACCGGGCAGACGGTCAATATCTTCTCCGGCCTCGGGCTGCTGCTGCTTTTCGGTGTCGTGAAAAAGAACGCGATCCTGCAGATCGACCATACGAACAACCTCCGTTCGCAAGGGATGGCGCGGCTTGATGCGATCATCCAGGCAAACCGCGACCGCCTGCGGCCGATCCTGATGACCACGATCGCTCTGGTAGCGGGCATGATCCCGCTGGTCGTAAGCACAGGTGCCGGTGCCGGTACGAACCGCTCGATCGGTGTGCTGGTGGTCGGCGGCCAGAGCCTGTGTCTTTTGCTGACACTGCTGGCGGTGCCGGTCTTTTATTCGTTGTTCGACGACTTTGCCGAATTGCGGCTGTTCCGCTACGTTACGCGATTTTCAGATTGGCTCTTTGGCGGCCTTAGGCGAAAGCTCGCCTCGGCAACCGGCGCCTTGTTCGGCAAGAATTAGTGTTTATGGATGCGGCCCAAAAAACGGCACTGCTTTTTTCGGGGCTGTTCCTTATGTCGGGAATGGCGACCGGCGTATGGAAATATCGAAAGATAATGAAATCGCCCGAGCACCACGCGCCCGCGTATGTTGATATCGCACATAGGGCCTCGTTCTTTTACAGCTTTGCTTGCCTGGTCATTGCAAAATTGATCGAGTATTCGCCTTTTGGCAGCGATGTCCGTTTTCTGATCGTGGCCGTGCCGATAGCGTTCTTTTCCTTGACCGTGACCGGCTACGTAGCGGAAGGTTTCCGCGACCGGACGGACAATATGTTCCGCGAACGTAATTTGATAACTACGTGGTTCATGTACGCCCTGATCGCCGGTGAAATTGGCGGTTTCCTGTTCATCTTGGGCGGGTTTATTTATTCCCAGTTTTTTATGGGGATCGCATTATGAAACAGCAGTTATTTATATTTATTATCGCCCTTCTGGCCGCCGCATCAGCAGCATTTGGCCAGGATGCGACACCTACGCCGACCCCGACTCCGGCCGCGACGCCGCCCGTTACCGACAAGCAGCAGGTCAAGCCCGAAGACCTTAAAGGTGTGCCCGCGATAGCGCCGAATTACCGGTCCGAAGACCGAAGCCTGCCCGACCTCGGCCGCGTCGGCGTAGATATGGCCGACCAGCAGCCGCTGACGCTTGCCGATGCCATCACAAAGGCGCTTGAGAATAATAAGGATATTGAGGTAACGCGAAAAAATGTGCGTATCGCCGAGTTTGATCTGAAGATCGCCCGCGGATATTACGAGCCGCACTTTACGGGGCAAACCTTCTATGAACGCGCCAAAACGCCGGTGTTCACCTTCTTTGGCGGCGGGCCGAATTTTTCGCTCACCCAGTCTAATTTTGTCGGCAACGCCGGCGTGACCGGTTCATTCCGCCCGACGGGCGCGACCTTCAGCGTTACGGCGAACAACACCCGCAATACGACGAACAATATTTTCACGCAGGTAAACCCGACGTACAACTCGAACCTTGCGTTCCAGATCACGCAGCCGATCTTTCGCGGCCGCAAGTTCGATCAGCCGCGGCGGGCGATCGAGATAGCAAAGCGGAACCTTTCGCTGACCGATACGCAGTTTCGCCAGCGGACCATCGAGATAATCGCCGGTGTTCAGCGGGCCTATTGGGACTTGACCTATGCCTTGCGCAATCTGCAGGTACAGCGCGACGCGGTGCGGGACGCGAACCAGCAGCTTGATCACAACCGGCGGCTTGTGGCCGAAGGCCAGCTTGCCCCGATCGACATTGTCGCCGCCGAAACACAGGTGGCAAATTTTGAGCAAGCGGTCTATGACGCGCTGAACGCTGTCGGCGTGGCTGAGAATAATCTAAAGAATCTGATCGCCCCCGGCCGCACCGATGCGATCTGGTCGCGGTCGGTCACACCGGTCGATTCGGTCGAACTTAACGCGCCGATCACAACGCTTTCGCAGGCACTGGACGCAGCGCTGCAGAACCGTCCCGAACTTGAGATAAACCAGGCGCAGAAAGATATCAACGCCATCGACCAGAAATTTTTCAAGGAGCAGAAGAAGCCGCAGATCGATCTGATCGCAAGCTATACACTCGCCGGCGCGGCCGGAACATTTAATCCCGATGTCGTGAATCCATTCTCAGGCTCAGGCACCACGTCTTCGATAAACCAGTTGATCCGAAACAATGAACTGCTGCGAAACGCCAATCCGGCGCTGAATTTGGAACAGATCAATCAGATCCCGATCATCCCGACGCCGGCCTTGCCCGACGATCTTATCGGCGGCTATGGCAGTGCGCTCGGCAATCTGTTCGCGAACCGCTACCCGACATTTCGCGTTGGTGTTCAGTTCAACCTGCCGCTGTTCGGCGATAAGACCTCGCGGGCGCAGTATGGCAGATCGCTGGTCGAAGGCGAAAAGCTGCAAACGCAGCGTGAACAGATAGAGCAGAACATTCAGGTCGATGTGCGAAACGCACTGCAGGCAATGCGAACGGCCGAGGCCCGGCTTCGTTCGGCGGCGATCGCACGTGAGAATTCGCAGAAGGAATACGAATCGGAACAGCGGAAACTTGATAACGGCCAGTCAGATATCTATCGCGTTCTGGAACGGCAAACTGCCTTGACCACTGCGCGATCGAACGAACTCCGTGCACAGACGGAACTGAACAAGGCGATCGCCGACCTTCAGCGTGCGACCGGCAATTCGCTAAAGGAGAACAATATCGAATCCCGGCTGCACCGCTAAGTGGGCGTGTGAAAATTGGACCGCACGCATCTTTGTGCCCTTTGCGTCTTCAACTTGGTGACCTTTGTGTTAAAAGGCCGTCAACACAAACGCCGCAAGGGAGGACGCAAAGTTCGCAAAAGAAGAGATCGGTGTCCAAATGATCTGCCCCGGTCCACTGCTGCGGCAGGCGGTCAGCCCACTTTATGAAAGCGGTTTACATCAGATCATTTGGCGGCCCCGAGACCCTTGAGGTGCGGGATGTACCGGAGCCGCCGCCGCCTTCGGGCACACAGGTGCTTGTCCGGGTTCGTGCCGCCGGCCTGAACCGCGCCGATCTGCTTCAGCGCAAGGGCGCGTATCCGCCGCCGCAGGGTCATTCCGCAAACATTCCCGGCCTCGAATTCGCGGGCGAGGTCGCCGCGATAGGCGGCGGGGTAACAGACTACAAGATCGGCGATCGAGTTTTTGGAATTACCGCCGGCGAGGCGCAGGCCGAATTTCTCCTCACCGACGCCCGCGTCCTTGCCCGCATTCCCGACAACCTTTCCTTCACCGAGGCCGGTGCCGTCCCAGAAGCATTTATCACCGCCCACGACGCGGTTTTTACGCAAGGCGAATTACAAAAGGGCGAAACGCTGCTCGTGCACGCGGTCGGTTCCGGCGTGGGTTTGGCGGCGGTTCAGATGGCAAAGGCGTTCGGTGCAAAAGTGATCGGCACTTCGCGGACGGCGGACAAGCTGGAAAGGGCACGGCAGCTTGGGCTTGACGAAGCCATTCTTGCCGGCGAAGGTGCCGGTTTTTCTGCGGTCTTAAGATCAAAGAACGGCGGCGGTGTCGATGTGATACTCGATCTGGTCGGCGGCGGTTATTTTCGCGAAAATCTTGAGTGTCTTTTGCCAAAAGGCCGGCTGATGCTTGTCGGGCTGACATCGGGCCGGACAGCCGAATTCGATCTTTCGATGGCGTTAACAAAACGACTTCGCATTATCGGGACCGTCCTCCGCGGCCGCAGCCTCGAAGAAAAGGCCGAGGCAACACAAAAATTTGCCAACGACATCCTCCCGCTTTTCGCCTCCGGAAAGATCGTGCCGAATGTCGATAAGATATTCCCGCTAACCGAGATCGCCGATGCCCACCGCTACCTCGAATCAAACCGCAATTTCGGCAAGGTCGTACTTGAGATCTAGCTTCCAAGACGGGCGGCGGCTTCGTTGGTTACTATGCTAAGGCCCGCGACCGTTTGTCTTTCGAACTCCTCGCGTATTTTGATGGCCTGTTCGTATGTCAGGCCGGCGGCTTCGCATTTTTCGAACGAAATGACCGACCAGCGGGCTTCGGCAAGCTCGCTCACGCCGGTCATTTCAGAGTCCTGCCTGGTTTCGGGCATAAAAACAACAATTGACTGAAGTTAACTACGGAATCTACCATAAGTTTTCCACAGGTGGAAATCTTTCATCCGATCCGGGTGCCAGTGAGTTTTATTGTTTGACCAGGCGTTTCGGCGGTAAGATAGGGCGTATGGACTTTACGCGGACGATCTTTCTTACCGGATTTCCCGGCTTTATTGCCGAGCGGCTGATCGAACGCCTGGCGGCGGACGACCGCCAGCTTCTCTTGCTGGTCCAGCCCGCATTTGTCGAAAAGGCGATCGGGAGTGTTGAGAAGATCGCCGCAAAGACGGGCA
>JADLDC010000003.1 GCA_020846885.1 Acidobacteriota bacterium
GCACTTTCCGTGACCACCATCTCGATCGAAGGTGCTGCAACTGCTGACATATTGATAATTGCTCCTGATCAAAAATTAAGACCCGCCCCGGCGAATCTTTACGTTAATGTAAATATTACTTAAATTCTCAAAAAAATACAATCACATCGTGTCACCGGTACCAGAGTACTGTAAAGACCAAAGCCAACACATTCAACGCGGCGACAGCAAGGGAAAGCAATATTCTGTTCCTTAAATATCCCGACCGCTCAGTGTCACGGTACGACGCAAATACTTCGGAATCGACGATGGTCGCTGTTGGATTCCTATATCGCCGAAGTCGGAGGAGTGCATACATCGCGAAGAACGTAGACCAGAATGGGATGGCAAGGAGGTACGCCTTTGCCTTGTCAGAGAGATTGAGAGCCAAGCCGACCCACTCTGCGACGACATCCGGCGTGACAAAAGCTACGATCCAAGACAGGAGGTCGACGGACACGCAGACACAAATTATCTTGATGTAGAAACCGTTAGAATGGTCGCTGTCGGTGAAGTCCGACAGGCTACGTCCAGCATCTTCCTTAAATCGATCGAACATTCCGTGGTTTGTAACGGGTTAATTCTGTGGTTTGCAGCTGTTTACCACAGAAAAAGATGAAAAAACCGAATAGGATGAACAAGAGCCGGCCCCTCACGCCCGCGACACTATGGTCAATTCCGGTTTCATCGCTTCGATCGAAACTTGTCGAGCCACTTCTTCGGCGATCTTCAGGAAGGCGGCGGCTTGGGGTGAATCGGGCGATCCTACAACGACGGGCACGCCAGTGTCGCCGCCTTCGCGGACCTCCAGGCCGAGCGGCACTTCGCCGAGTAGGTTAAGGCCGTATTCATCGGCCAGTTTCTGGCCGCCGCCTTTGCCAAATATGTCATAGCGGTTGCCTGTGTCCGGTGCGATAAAATAGGACATATTCTCGACCACGCCAAGCACCGGCACGTGTACCTGCTCAAACATCTTGACCGAACGGCGAACGTCCGACAGCGAAACTTCCTGCGGTGTTGTGACGATGACGGCCCCTTGCACGGGCACAAGCTGAGCAAGCGAGAGCTGTACATCGCCGGTTCCGGGCGGCATATCTACTATCAGATAATCAAGCTCGCCCCAATTTACATCGGTCAAAAACTGCCGCACAACTCCGTGCAGCATCGGGCCGCGAAGCACCATCGGTTTGTCGCGCGGCACAAGCACTGCCATCGAGATCATCCTGACGCCATGTGCCTGCAGCGGGATAAGCTGGCCGTTGAACACCGGCGGTTGATCAAAGCCCGCGCCGAGCATCAGCGGCACGTTGGGGCCGTAAACGTCGGCGTCCATCAGTCCGACCTTTGCGCCGTTCTGGGCGAGCGCAACAGCAAGGTTCACCGCCACGGTCGATTTACCGACGCCGCCTTTGCCTGATGAAACGGCAATGATATTTTTCACGCCCTGGATCGCGACATTGTTTGCAACACCGCGTCCCTGCGGCACTTCGGCGTCCATTGTCACCTTTACATTCGTCACGCCTTCGAGGCCGCTTACGATGCGGTCCGCATCGGCCTCCATTTCTTCTTTCACCGGACACGCCGGCGTCGTCAAAACGATGCGGAACGAAACATCGCCGCCGTCGATCTTAAGATCGCGAACAAACCCCAATGTTACGATGTCCTTTCGAAGATCGGGGTCAATGATCTGTCGAAGCGAATCTAATACGAGTTCTTCTGTTAATTGGCTCATTCTCTTGTCAGAACCGGAAGCGGTAGCGACCGGGTTCCATATTGCTGCGAAACTCAATTGTAACAAATTCGACCCGGCTTCGCTGTAGGGCTGAGGTTGTTTATCCTCTAATAGAACGAATAACCTGTATGAATAAGATGCCGATGAATGATATTGATCTTAAAATATACGAAGAGATACGGTCAGGACGATCGGGGTTTATAAAATTGCCGCGCGGGCTGTTTACCGTTTGGGGCAAGGAATCCATCCAATTTCTGGATGGGCTGATCACTAACGATGCAAAAACGCTCGAAGACGGTGCCGAGATGCTTGCGGCTTTTCCGAATGCTCAGGGCCGTTTGCTGGCACTCGTTCGCGTCCTGCGGCAAGGCGAGCGCTTCCTGATCGAGACCGAAGAGGCAACCCGCGAAAAGCTTTTTCAAAATCTTTTCCGGTTCACCTTTGCCGGCGATTTTTTTGTTGAAGACCTGTCGGAGCAATATCAATACTTCGAGATATCGAGCGGCCAGTCAGAACCACCTGCGTCAGCGGGTGGGTTCTCGTTCACCACCGGCCGCTCAACTCCCCAATTCATCCCAACAGAGGCAGCCACCGACTTTCGCGATGGCCTGCAAAAAAACGGATCGCTCGAACTTTCAGAAGACCTTTACGAAACCCTTCGGATCGAATCAGGCATCCCGAAATTCGGCATCGATATGGACGAAAGTACGATCGTCCCCGAACTCGGCATTGACGGCCTTATCTCCTATAACAAAGGCTGCTACATCGGCCAGGAGATCATCGCCCGCATCCACTTCCGCGGCCACGTTGCCAAACAACTGACCGGCCTCATGTCAGAACCGGGAGCGGTAGCGACCGGGTTCCTTCCCGGCTCTGAGTTGCTTACGCCCGAAGGCAAAAACGCCGGCCGGATCACATCGATCGCTTATTCGCCTGACCGCGATCGCAACATCGCCCTCGCCTATGTCCGATACGATCATCTTGAACCCGGCACAAAATTGATGAACGGCGATCTCGAAGTGGAAGTAACGAGGTTGCCGTTTAATTGAGAAAGTGAGGTAAAATATCAACTATGCCATCGGTCGCCGAAACAACCTTGGGAAAGCAGATCTTTAGGATGCCGCAGGATGATTTTACGCTTGAATTTCCTGAGCCGTTCTTCTACGTAGTAAAAACGCTCGGAAGAAAGTTTACCGACCAGGAGCTTCTTGCCATCGACGCGGCAAATGAAGACCTGCGCATTGAAACGAACGCGGACGGCGATTTTGAGATTATGCCCCCTCCATTTCCTGAAACCAGTCGGAAGAATATGGCTATTGACGCTCAACTCTGGATTTGGGCCAATAAGGACGAGCAAGGTGTTTGCTTTGAATCATCAGCAAAATTCACTTTGCCAAATGGTGCCAAACGTATGCCGGATGCGGCGTGGATATTGAAAGACCGCTACTTTGCACTGTCCGAGAAAGAAAGGTCGGAAAGGTTCGCAAGGATCGCACCTGATTTTGTCGTCGAGCTTCGATCCAAGTCGGACCGCTTGCCGATCTTGAAGAAGAAGATGAAGGAATATATTGAAAATGGCGTTCGGCTAGGTTGGCTCATTGACCCGCTGGACAAAAAGGTCCATACCTATCGTGGTGACGGCCAGATCGAGATATTGGAAAACCCGGTCCGCGTTTCGGGCGAAAAGGTACTTCCGGGCTTCAAACTTGATCTTTCTGATATTTTTTAGCCGGCCCGTGCAATTGAGATAGATCGAGGTTCGCTCAAACGGCGGGCCTTTTGCATTTTTGATAGAAACCGTCTGAGAATGAACAGAGGCAAATAAGTATGGAAGACCTGGACATTGACCTCCCGAACGCTAAGCTCGCTTACACGATAATCCAATCGCTTCTGGCAGGCCACGCGGCGTTGAGCGATCTGCTTGTTCTAATGGCGCATGCGCTCGATGAGGACGTAACAAAAGCACTGACGGCGACGAATGAGTGGCAGAACTACCTTGAATCAAAGCGGGAACTTGAGAATACTAAGGTGCAAATCGAGAAGTTCACCGAGGTATTAAAAGCCCTCGAAGGCAATAAAACGGCTAGCTGATAGCTAATAGCTGACAGCTATCAGCTAAATTTTTATGTTTGATCTGATCATAATCGGAGCCGGGCCTGCCGGGATCGCTGCGGCCCATGAGGCGAAAAAAGCGGGCCTTAATTATGTTGTGCTTGAAAAGGGTTTGATCGGCAACACGATCTATAACTATCCGGTCGGGCTGACGGTTTTTTCGACGACGAATGAGCTTGAGTTTTTTGATGGCGAGCTCAAACCCGCGAGAGAAAAGCCGACGCGCGAAGAATTGCTTTCTTATTATGTTCGGTTCGTGCTGGATAATGAATTGAACGTGCGGACCGAGGAAGAGGTTACAAGTATTAAAATGTTACGGCCCGACTTCCTCTCTGCTTCGTCCCCGTCATCTTCTTCTGTGGTACGAAAATTAGCCACGGAAAAAGAAGACGAAGATGAAAGGGCCGAGCGAACATTTGTTGTGGCTACAAGCCGGGCAACCTATGAGACAAAGAATGTGCTATTCGCAATTGGTGCGATGGACCATCCACGAAAATTGAATGTTCCGGGCGAAGATCTGCCGAAGGTCTTTGATCATTTTCGTGAAACATATCCATGGGTCAAGAAGAAAGCGCTCATCGTCGGCGGCGGAAATTCCGCTGGCGAGGCGGCGTTGTTTCTTGCTCAGGAAGGGGCCGAGACGACACTTGCGATCTTTCGCGGCGATTGGGAAAACAACGACCCAAAACAGGGCTGTATAAAATATTGGGTAAAACAGCCGCTTGAAGAAGAGCTGAATGAGCATTGCCTAAAGCTATTCTTTCTTGGAAAAGTGATCGAGATCCGTGCGAAAGAGGCCGAGTTGGAAAGCGAGAACGGCGAGCGCGTTGTTATCGAAAATGATGTAGTTTTTGTTCTGATTGGATCGGACGCAGACCTGTTGATGCTCAAAGGCCTCGGTGTCGAGACCGAACCGGGAAAAGGCGGTGAAGTTCCGGTCTACGATCCTGAAACCTTTGAAACAAATGTTCCCGGCATCTATGTCGCGGGCCATTTTACGCATCAGCGGCATATCAAAGCCGCGATCGAAGCCGCCAAAACACTTGTGCCAAAGCTCGCCGAGAAGATGTCGGCCCGATCTTCGGACGTGCAGGTCGCATCGCCCGCGTAACGCGAAAAAAGATCTTTCAAATGTACGCAAGGGAACAATTCCGGCCGCCTTCGGCCTTTATTGTAATAGCTAGGACGCAGAACGAAACTGATGTCTAGCGATCAGCTATAAACGATCTGATCACGATTTTAGGGTGCCAAACTTTGGTTTGGCACCCTTAAACTTTTGCGCCGGATGTGAACAGTCCGTACTTTCTAGCTCAGGCGTGCGGAACGACATAGATCGCGATGGCGGCATAATGCAGAATGCTGCCCGCAAGAACAAAAACATGAAAGACCGCGTGGTGGTGGCGGAGGCGTGTCCAGGCAAAGAAGATCACGCCTAAAGAGTAGGCGATACCTCCGGCAACTATCAGTGTTATCGGCACGTAGCCTATGGTTTGCAGAAGCGGTTCGATCGCAAAAACGCCGAGCCAGCCCATCGCCAGATAAGCGATAACGCTGATAAATTGAAATCGTGCTCCGATAAATATCTTTGCGATAATCCCCGCGACCGCCAGCGACCAAACGGCCGCAAGCAGGCCGGGGCCGATCCATCTCTCAGCAAGAACTATCGCAAACGGTGTGTAGCTGCCCGCTATCAGCAGATAGATGCAGCAATGGTCCAGTACCTGAAGTTTTTTCTTTAGCGGCGATGTAGAGCTGTGATAGACGGTCGATGCGGCGTAAAGCGTGACAAGTGACGAGCCATAGATAGCGGCACCGGCGATGACGAGCGGGTTTCCGCCAAGCCCGGCGACGATCAGCAGAGCAAGAAATCCGGCAATGCTCAAGGCAAGGCCAAAGCCGTGCGTGACGGTGTTCGCTACCTCTTCAGCCGACAGTTCTTGTAATTTTGCTCTTATCACATTCTGCGAAGCAGGAATCGTCGCTCATTGTGCAGAATATCAGATTTTCGTTCCTGACGCAGATATATTTCGTTTCTTGATTCGTGCGTTTCGTGGTTGGCGAAGCCGGAACTGACCACGAAATGCACATAACAAAAAGCGAAGGCCACGAAAAAAGAAGCTGCTTGGGAGATCTTCTACTTTCAATAAACCCAGAGGGAAAAGGGCACGAGGGGTGAGGTTAATTAAGTTTTGAAAGCGATGGAGTGCAGATCGCGGTCTGGCCGTATTCGGACCGGAAGATCACGTGGCCCGAGCAGCTGATGTACTTATCGGCCGGCTTGGTGAAAAGTTTAGGGCCGCGAGAACCTTTGTGCCCTTTGTGTCTTCAACTTCGTGATCTTTGTGTTAATAACCGCTAAACACAAAGGCCGCAAAGGGCAGACACAAAGTTCGCAAAGACGACGAAACGAAATTACTTGCAAACTATCAGTTACCGCCAGCTAAAATTCGCTGTCGGCGGTAGCGCGTTCTCGGCGGGCGACGCCGGATTCATAGGCCGCGTCTTCGACACGCGCGGCAACGGCCTCGCCGACGCGGCGGTCAAAGACCGATGGGATAATGTAGTCCGGGTGCAGTTCGTCCTCGCCGATTATCGCGGCAATGGCCTCGGCGGCGGCCAGTTTCATCGGTTCGTTTATCCGTGAAGCACGGCAATTCAAGGCACCGCGAAAAATACCGGGAAAGCAGAGCACGTTGTTTATCTGATTCGGATAATCGGACCTTCCGGTCGCCATCACCGCCACCAGGCCGGTCGTATCTTCGGGCATTATTTCCGGTATCGGATTTGCCATTGCAAAAATGATCGGGTCCTTGGCCATATTTTTTAGATCGGCCTCCGTAATTACGCCCGGGGCCGAGAGGCCAAAAAATACATCGGCACCCGCGATCACATCGTGGACCGAGCCTTTTTCCTTTTCGGGATTGGTGTGGCGGCCGTACCAGTCCTTTACCCAGTTCATGTTCTCGGTACGGCCTTCATAGATGGCGCCGGTCTGGTCGCAGCCGATGATATTTTTTACCCCGGCGGCCATCACTATCTTGCTGCACGCCACGCCGGCGGCACCGACGCCGTTGACCACAAGCTTGATATCCTCCATCCGTTTGCCGACGATCTTCAGCGCGTTTATCAGCGCCGCCAGAACGACGACGGCGGTCCCGTGCTGGTCGTCATGGAAAACGGGAATGTCGAGTTCTTCCTTTAGCCTTTCTTCGATCTCAAAACATCGCGGGGCCGAAATGTCTTCGAGATTTATGCCGCCGAATGCGACCGAGATATTCTTTATCGTCTGCACTATCTCGTGCGGGTCTTTGGTATTCAGGCAAATAGGGAAGGCATCGACGCCGCCGAATTCTTTGAAAAGCTGTGCCTTTCCCTCCATCACCGGCATCGCCGCGGCCGGGCCGATATCGCCAAGGCCGAGTACGGCCGTGCCGTCGGAAATAACGGCGACCGTATTCTTTTTTATGGTCAGGTTATAGGCCTTTTCCGGGTCTTTTGCTATCGCTTCGCACACGCGCGCAACGCCGGGCGTGTACGCCATTGAAAGATCGCTGCGGGTTTTCAGCGGCATCTTTGACGTTATCTCGATCTTGCCGCCGAGATGCATCAGAAACGTCCGGTCCGAAACGTTCACCACCTCGACGCCGTCGATATGCGCTATTGCCGCAAGTATCTCTTCGTCATGCTTTTCCGAAGCGGCGTTGACGGTAATGTCGCGGATAAGAAAGTCCTTGCCGACGCTGACAATATCGATGCCTTCGATATCGCCGCCCGCTCTTCCTATCGCGGTCGTGATCGCACCCAGTTTGCCGGGCTCATTGTGAATTCGAAGCCGAAGCGTGAGGCTGTAACTCGCATTCGGCGTAGGTTTGCTGGACATAAGGATTTAGGTTAGCTTTGTGAGGGTTCAATGGCAAATAGCGGCAATGCGCCAGGCGGTCAGCGATACCCGTCCGGCCCGCGGGCCTTCGCCCGGAGCGACGCCTCTGGGGCCTGACGGCGATCGTATCTTTTGTTCACAAAGAAGTGGACGGACGGGTCAGCATCAGGGTCAGTGTTCTGCCGCTCGAGCCCCAGCTTTTCGAGGACGGGAATCAATTCATCGGCTTTGCGGCCGCCGCGTTCGTGAATCTCCATTACCACATATCGGCACCGCGAGATAGCCTGATGTTCTCCGCCCAGGAAAACCTCGAACTCGGCCTCTTCGATGTCAATTTTGCAGATGTCAATTATTTCATCATCGAAGTGATCGCGGCAAAGATCGTCCAGCGTCATGCCGGCGATGGAATAGGCCGTACCTCGATCCGCTGCTGGGTTATATATGTTGTCCGAGACGCTGCCCTTACCCAGCGTCGTCTCGATCACACGTCGTTCCCCGCACACCGCCGCGTTGACCGGAGTGGCCGCGCAGGGCAAATTTCGCGTCAGGTTGAAATGAAGGCGTGCGAATGTCTGCGGATTGAATTCGACGCTAACCACTTTCTTGAGCCGGATCCCGGCCGCGTGCAGAAGCAGCGGAAAGCCGCCGTTGTTCGCGCCAAGGTCGAGGACATTGGCGGGCCCATCGAAATGCATCCTTGAAAGGAAACGTCGGTACATTGGGGATACCAGAACTTCGCGTGCACCGTTAGCATCGCCGCCGGAATGGTCCATCAAGATCTCTAACCCTTTGTAGCGATATACCAACAGCTGTTCATTAGGGTAGAAAAGCTTTGAGAGGATCAGAAAGAGACGGTTGTCAAATGCCCATATCTCACGCAGTCCTCGTAACTTGCTTACAATGCTCATTTCTATGGATCGATATTTCCCAAGCATGCGGCGAACGATCGAACATTATCCCCGGACATCGGCCGGACCGCAAGCAGGCCCCGCTAACCTATCCGCATCACTTCAAGCCAGTCGCCCGCCGGCCGCCGCACAAATTCAAGAAGATGTTCCCACACCGTTTCATGCGAAATGCCGTTCATGCATGGATGGCCCGGGACGACGCAATCGAAGGACCGGCACGGGGCACAGGCAACGGCCCGGTAGATCACGGCATGCCCCGGGCCCAGCGGATGCCACAGGCCTTGATCATTCTTTCCGCCGTAGATCGCAAAACAACGTGTGCCCGCGGCCGCGGCCAAATGGGTCGTCCCCGTGTCCAGTCCAATATGAAAACTGCATCGCGAAAGTAAGGCGGCCGAGCGCGGGACCGTGAACAGACCGGCCGCGTTTATCCCGCTGCCCCAGGCTCCGGCCAGTTGTTCACCCGCGCCGAACTCGGCCTTGCCGCCTACAATGACAAGCTCGCCGATGTTTGCTTCGACGATCCGTTCGCCAAGCTGCCGGAAATTCTCAAGGGGCCATTCATTGACTTGCTGTTTACAGCCCGGGCCGATCGAGATCAATGGAAGGTCCGGCCGCTTTCGCGTTGTTCCGAGCCATTCGTCGACCGCCGAAACATCCTCACGCAAAGGCTCGATCAACGGAGGCAAGAGGTCTGAACTGACGCTCTCAATACCGTCAAGTGCAAGCCGGTCCAACTTCAGAACAGCTTCATGTTTCGACAGGCCCGGTGCTCGACCGGCCGCCGGCACGATCGGGCGAAACCCGTACAACGTTTTGATACCGCATAAGCTAAAAAATGCACGATCGCGAGCTATCGCCGGTCCGGGCCGCGCACTCGGAGCCAAATATGCGGCTGCATCGAACCGCTCACGTCGAAGTTTTGTCAAAAGTTTCGAGAATTCGACTATCTTTCCGGTGCCGCCCGTACCATTCCTGTAATCCAGAAAGCGGTCGACAAGGCCGGCAGGTATCACTTCCGATGCCGTCACAAGGCCGGGATCGAAATTCTGCAGAACGACTATTTCGTCTCCGGCAAAATAGCGCCGGATCGCCCGAAGCGCCGGAATGGCGACGATCGAATCTCCCAGGGAACCGATAAGATAAACAAGGACCTTTCGGCCTTCGAGTGAATTGGCGGTACCGCGCTCCTGCATGTTTCGACGCCTAACGATCATCGGACATAGACGCAAAACGCATCAAGCCGAGCATGACACCTTCGACCGTCACCTCGTCGGCGGGGAGGGTGACCGGCTCATAGCCTTCACACGCCGGACGGATCTCAGTTTCGCGTCCGCGCTGGAAATAAAGCCCGAGCAGCATTCGGCCGTCATCGGTTTGCGCGACCACGACCTCTCCTCGCCGTGCATAGGACCGCCGTGCGAATAGAATGACGTCCCGTTCGCAGATCTGCCGCCCGATCAGCGAATCGTCCGGAGCGCGGAATGCAAAAACCTCGTCGGGGGCCAGGTCGCCGATCAAATAGCGCGGGACCGCGGCAGCCGTTCGGACCATATCTCCCGGCCTGCCCTGCGATCCGTCGTCTGTTTCGATAAGATCAACGTCGCACACCTTGTCAGTAGCTATCTTTTGAAGCTGCAGCTCAATACCGAAACTGCCGTTTTCACGGCGGCGTGAAATAAGCCCCTGGCTTTCAAGCGCGGCGATATGGCGTTGGACCCCGGCCCGCGACGACACGCCCAGATGCCTCGCGATCTGCTGATATGAAGGCCTGTGCCCGTTCCGGTCAATGAATCGGGTCACATAATCCAGCACTTCCTTCTGTCGCTTCGTCCGCGGCTGCACGGTTTTGATTGTATTAAACTCAGGGAATAGTTCAAGCAGAAGCCCGCATGAAGGCATCCGGCTTCGTGAATTTCGTGTTTTCGCTTCGTGCATTTCGTGGTCAAAGGCCGCAGCTTCGCCGCCACGAAATACGTGGTTTTGATATAATTCAGAGAGTAGTGAAACGATTTGAATCAGCGCCTTTCGTCTTCGCGAACTTTGTGTCTTCCCTTTGTGCCTTTGTGGTGAAAAACATGACTAAACACAAAGACGCAAAGGGAAGACACAAAGCGCACAAAGAATTTGAGTGGGTTCACTGCAACACAGAAGTTTACTTGATCTTGGGGGCATTGTTTTATCAACGGAATTCACGGGTCAACGCAGGGCCTGAAACATAATCAGCTTCGCCGTATCGAGCGGCTTGGTTCGCGGCGTGTGCCGGCGGACGAGATAGTTTCGGCCGAGCTTGCACGTCAGATGGCTGAGCTTTCGCAGGAAACCGGACGGCAGATCGGCGTGCTGCTGAACCGCAAGGGCAAGGTCGAATACGTAATGGTCGGCACGGCCAAACAGATCGAGATGCCCGACTTTGGCC
>JADLDC010000004.1 GCA_020846885.1 Acidobacteriota bacterium
CCAATTTTCATAACTTCGTTGTGAAAATAAGCATCAAAATAGCCGCAAAACCTCGTCAAGAGTTGCCTGCTGATTACCCAATCTTTAAGATTTTTACGCTAAGCGTACTTAAAGCTCTAAGGGTGTCCCAGCATACAGCCGCATTTTCACTTTATTGTTTCCAATAAAGGCTCCCATTTCTAAGAACAAGAGTCCGCTGCTCTACCGACTGAGCTATCGACCCGAAAACTTGGAAATTATACCAAGTACATTCCCAAAGTCCAACCGGCAAAAATTTAACTGTATTTCGTTCAGGATTTGGCTCTTTTTTTGAATTCGTTCAGAATATACAGGAATGAAAGAGTGTCCGAAATGCGAGGCCTGTTACCCAGACGCCGTTGCCCAGTGTCCTACTGACCAAACGGCGACGCGGCTTTCGCTGCCCGGCGACCAGCTTCTTGCGTCGCGTTATTTCCTTTCCAGCCGCCTGGGGCGCGGTGCGATGGGGCAGGTCTATCTGGCACGGGACACAAAGTTCGCCTCGCGAAATGTAGCTGTAAAAACCGTTCGTCAGGATATCCTGAACAGTGACGACCTGCAGGAAGGCGAGGCCATAGCGCGGTTCGAGCGCG
Source organism: Acidobacteriota bacterium (assembly GCA_020846885.1). GTDB lineage: Bacteria > Acidobacteriota > Blastocatellia > Pyrinomonadales > Pyrinomonadaceae > OLB17. The sequence continues at coordinate 612 of JADLDC010000004.1, forward strand.
AAGCTCAGGCCGCCGCGTCGATCCAGCATCCAAACACAGTAAGCGTCACCGACTTTGGCGAGACCACCGATGGGATCTTTTATCTTGTAATGGAGTACGTCGAAGGTGAGACACTGCACAGGCTTCTTCGCCGCGAAGGCACGCTCCCCGTGAAGCGGGCGGTAAGGATGCTCCGGCAGATCGCCGATGGAGTTGACGCGGCGCACGACCTGGGCATTCTTCACCGTGACCTAAAGCCGGCCAATATCTTCCTGATGCAAAAGAGCAAGGGCGGCGACGGCTTTATCAAGGTAGGCGACTTCGGGTTGGCGAAGATCACAAGCCAGACCGTTACCGATTTCAGCTCAAACGCGACACCTTCTTCGCGCGGCATTATCGGAACGCCGGAATTTATGTCGCCCGAGCAGATGCAGCCGGAAATGGGCGTTGACGTCCGGGCTGATATCTATGCTCTCGGTACCATCGCCTATCTGATGCTTGGCGGCAAAACGCCTTTCTCGGGCGACATGATGCAGCTTGTCATGCAGAAGATAATGCATCAGGCCCCGCCGCTTTCGTCGATCCGGTCGGACATTCCGGCTGACGTCGAGCATGTGATAATGCGCTCGCTTGAGATCGATCCCGCGAAACGACATTCGACGGTTGCGGACTGGATCGCGGATCTCGAACAGGCCGCGGCCGATGTAGATGAGGCCCGGCGATCGGGCGGTACGCGTCTGATAGTTTTGGCCCCGGCGACGGCTGAGGTTTATGTCGATGATGAGCGAAAGGCAAGTGTGGGCAGTTCGGGACGTGTTGTATTAAGCAATATTCCTCCGGGCCAGCACATTCTTCGCGTGGCAAAGGCCGGCGAGCGCGATGATGAACGGGTCATCGAGATACGCGAAGAAGCGAGCGAGCAGGTCATTCAGGCACATTTGCGATCGAAGACAGATGCGGGCAGCCATCCGACGCCGTCGCAAGGCTCAAGCAGCAGCGGCGTCAACTCAAGCCTGATGCCGGGCATTGTCGCCTGTTCCAACTGCCAATCGCGGTTTGCCGAAGGCGTGAAATTCTGCGGACGCTGCGGCAATCGTTCGTTCGTAATGATCAGCCAGGGCGAATCACCTAACTCGTTCCCGTGCCCCAGATGCGGCAATATGCTTCCGGAACATTCGCGCTTTTGCGGCCGCTGCGGGCTTAGCATTGGCCCAACCGCGCCGCTCGCATTTAGCCAACCCGCCAGCTTTGCGACAAATCCTTCGCGTTTTCCGCCGGCCCAGCAGGCCGAACGCATTTGCCGTCGATGCAACAATTCTTTCCCGCCGCACATCAAGTTCTGCGGACGATGCGGCCAAGGCCTTGATTAGTCGCGTTTCAGGGACGAAATGCGTATAATGTCACAGACCGCGTTGTTCGTAACGAACACTTCATAAGGAACGTATCAATGAAGATCTGCCCAAGTTGCCGAAAGACATACACCGACGACGGGTTGAATTTCTGTCTGGAAGACGGATCGGTTCTGACCCTTGCAAATGAGCCGCCTGAAACGGTGATGATGAATCAGGCGCGGTTCACCGACCCGAATACGGCCGGCCAGCCGGGCGTTCAATCGTCGTTCGGCAATCAGGGGAACTATTCGATGCAGCCGAAAAAGTCGTCGAAGACGTGGATCTGGGTGCTTGTCATCCTTGGCCTTCTAGGCCTTGTCTGCGGCGGCGGCATTGTCGGGCTTGGTGTTTTTCTATCGACCATCGATACAAATACCAATACCAATTCGACAGACGGGCCGACCCCGGCGCCGACCAGACGCGGCGGAACGCCGACGCCGACGCCGTTTCCGCGAAATCAGGTCCAATCGATCGATCTGAACGAATGGGTCCGCGAGAATTCCGACTTTGGGAATACGGCGTTCCGGAATGGCGAGTTCTTTATGAGCTCAAAGAAGAAAGGGTACTATTATGTGGTCGCGGCGCCGGAAGGTTACAAGACCGAAGGTGCCAGTTCGACGGTCGTTCTTCGCAACGTTGACGGCGCGGATTCGTCGTTAGGCTACGGGATCGTCTTCCACAGCAACCCGACGCCGCTGCAGAAAGGCTACGCATTTTTGATCGATACCAAACAGCAGAAATATCGTGTTGTCCGTCATCAGCCTGGCAAAGAGATAGACGTGGTCAACTGGACATCCTCAAACGCGATCAAATCGGGAACGGACGAAAACACGCTTGAGGTCCGTGATACTCCCGAACGGATCGAGCTGTATATCAACGGTGACATGGTCACCACGATAAAGAACACTTACGGATTCAAGGGCGGCGTTGTCGGCCTTTATACCGGAGATGCCGTAAACATCGCCTTCAAGGATCTTGAGATAGTGAAATAACGAAACCCGCTGCCTGAATGAAAAAGTGTCCAAAGTGCGACCAGACCTATACAGACAAGGATCTGAACTTCTGTTATAACGACGGAGAGCTTCTAAGCTATATGGCGGAGGATGCTCCGACGCGCGCTTTTTCCGAAAGGCCGGGATTTGCCGATGACCCGCCGCCAACTGAGTTTATGGGCTCGGCCCGTGTGACCAACGAGGCCAATTGGCAGCCGCCGCAGGCCGCTCCGGCCGTATGGCAGGGAAACGAGCCGAACGTGCCGTTTTCTCAATTCCCGACGTATGTTTCGCCAAATCAGACACTAGCGGTCGTTTCGCTTGGGCTCGGGGTTGGCGCCGTTACTATCGGATGGTGCTGTTCATCGGGGTTTGTTTTATCGCCGGCGGCCCTGATCACCGGCTTTATCGCGTTATCGCAGATCAAAAAGGATCCCACGCGGTATGGCGGGCGTGGATTCGCCCTCGGCGGAATAATCTCAGCGGGCATTTTTATCGTTTTGTATTTAGCGTTTATACTGTTCTACATACTAATGGCGGTCATCGGAAATATGTAGATCCGATCGAGTTCGGAAATACCAGCATTATTAAGTGTTTACCTTTAGCTGATGCGTGTTACCCTTCATGTCGTGGCCGGGCCGCAAACCGGACGCGCCTTCACATTTGATCAGCACGATACATTCATGATCGGGCGAAGCGAGGATGCTCAATTTTGCCTGCCGCACGACCGTTTTTTCTCGCGCCACCACTGCATTCTTGAGATCGCTCCGCC
>JADLDC010000005.1 GCA_020846885.1 Acidobacteriota bacterium
CGGCCTCGCCATCTGCCGCCAGCCCTTTTCGCATTATGTCGTTAACGATCTGTTTGAAAGAAGCCTCAGGCCGTTTTTTTTGAACGCCTTTAATGCCGATCATCACTTCGTCGTCCAGTGTTAATGTCGTTCTCATAATATTGACATCATAACATCAAAGTCGGTGGGCATCAAGACATCACTTGCTTGTATTTATCTGAGTTCCGTTTCCGAGCGGAGCGGTACGCATTTGAATTCACTGGTTTGCTTTTGAAACCTTGTCCCTTGGGCGTTGAGATTTTGTCGATGGCCGCAATCCTGCCAATTGTTTCGAGTGCAAGCAAACAAGCGCCGCGGGAAGATGCTTCGCGGGTGTCGGGGAGTGTGAGGTCGCGGCCGAAGACGTCGGCGATTATCTGGGTCCAGACGGGCGAATGGCGAAGGGCACCGCCGGAGGCGATGATCTCGCGGATCTTTATGACGCTGTTGAGCTGGTCGAAGATCTCGGCAAAGCGGTAGGCGACAGATTCGAGTGCTGCCTGGACTATGTCGATCGTGTCGGTCGCTGTGCGGAGACCGAGAATCGCGCCTGTCGCATTTTCGTGATAACCGGTGCTGCGTTCGCCGGCGAGAAACGGCAGAAATATAAGGCCGTGGCCGGTTGGCGGGCGTTTTGCGATCTCCGCTTCGGTCTTATCGTCATCGGCGAGTAGGCGAAGGTTGTCCTTTAGCCATTGATAAAGCCCGCCGCCGTCGCTCAATGCTCCGCCGATGACGACGCGCTTTCGGTCGATGCGATAGCACCACAAACCGGACGGGATCTTAGCGGGCGGCTCGCCTTTATATGCGACGCGCATCGCGCCCGATGTGCCGATCATCAAGGCCGCCTTGCTTTTTGTAACGCACCCGGCGCCGATGTTGTTTGCGGCGCCATCGCCGATGGCGGGAAACCAATGTGCATCCGCAAGCCGCGGCCAGCGTTTGGCAAATTTTGCGTTTAGCGTATATGTTGCGTTGTCGGCGGAGATCGGCGGAAAGTTCGCGAATTTCAGTTTCAGGAATTTGATCAGGTCTCTATCCCATTCGCACTTTCTGATATCGAAGATGCCGGTCGCGGATGCCATTGAGACTGAGGTGGCAAGATTATCGGTAAGTCTCAGTAGAATATAATCGCTTAACGATAGCCAGTGGTTCGTATTTGTGAAGGAGGCACACTCCCTACTGGTCGTGTTTCTGCCTTTTAACCACAAAAGCTTTGCTGGCCAGAAGCTGGAATGAAATCGGGCGCCGGTTCCGTTGTGTACTTCGTTCTCATCGAACTTTTTCCGTAGCACGGCAACGGCTTCGCGGCTTCGCGTATCGGCCCAGCCGAGGACCTTTGTCGTGGCTTTTCCTTTCGCATCAATGCCAACCAGGCTGTGCCAAAAACAGCTTGCGGCAACGTGCGTGATCTCGCCTTTTACCGTTTCCGCTTTCGCCAAAACATCGTCAACCGCCGCAACGATCTGATCAAACGCCTCATCAGCATCGATCTCAGCGCCGCCATCATCGGTCGCCGTCAGCGTCCGCTCGTTCTTCACCATCGTCCGCGGCAGCACACGGCCAGTTTGGTCATATAGGGCTGCACGGACGCTGGATGTCCCGATGTCGAGCGAAAGGATATATTGGTTCGTGTTGGACAACATAGGGCGATAAAAATAAACTGACAGACCTAGCTGTTTCAAAACTCGCCCTGGTTATGGATCTGCTTACAGAGAATCGCGGCGCCGCTCTATTAGCTCCTGGGTATTTTTCGGAATAAGGTTGAAGAAATCATAACCGGTCAGCGTCTCGACAACATTGACGGTAACTCGGAAATTGCGCCATGGGGCGTTGATGTCCAGCGGCGGCTCATTTGGGACAATGATGCCGAATGCCCGCGTACCTTTCGTAACGCGCGATAGATCGTCGGAGCCATTTGGCAGCACAAGCACAACTTTCCAGGTAAATGCCGGCACAACAACATGGCCCTGTGCAATGGTGCCGATATTGCCGGTCGGGCCGGACATAATGTAGATCTCCTTGCCCTGCTGAGCAAGAGTTCGACAGTATGTCTCAAATTCCTCCCACGGCCCCTGATTGTTTGCCGCGGTCTGCGGGACCATATTGGTCATTAGGAACGTGGCTGAATTATTCGGGATCGAATTCGTCCTGTCACCGGACGGGCACATATGCCCGCGGTCATAGCCGGAGCCGGAATAGTCTACGTCCGTTACCTGATACCACCCGATCGGAAGAGCCGGATCGGGACGGAAATCATCCTGCCTGTCCGTGGAACCGATCCAACTGCTGTCGAGTCGCCAGGCTACCCAATTCGCCGTCGCCTTGCCGCGGTTGTATGAGAGCGAATACTGCGGCTTGTGCATGAGGTAATTGTTCTCGTTCGCAATATCGGGCGTCGCTCCCGACGGGTTGCCGAACAGTATGGGATCTTCGCCCGGCAAAGGTGCGTTGACGGTTATGTTCTGCTGGAGCACGACCGATCGAGCCTCGGCGTCGGCGGCCACCGCAACAATAAGCTTCACCCCGCCCGTGGTCGAGGCCGGCACCGGCACAAGGTATGAATAAATGTTATCGCCTGCGGTAACATCGCCGTTGGTGCCGTTGTCAAAGAGCGCCTGGTTTGAAAGCCCGCCAAAGGCCGTAAGGTTCGCGGCGACGGTGACGAATGTGCTAGGCGGGGTTGTTGCCGGGATCACGGTTACGGTCAGCAGCAAATTCCCTCCGGGGGAGACGGTGTTCGGGCTCGCCTGTATTCCCGCCTGCAGCAACCCGCCAAGATTGCAGGTAGAGGCCGGAGTTGAGATGTTCCGTGGTGCCGGAGCTCCAATGGCAAAATCGTTGCTGTTATTGTCCGTGTCCGTACAGCCGCTACTATTTCGCTTTGCCGCGGTCGTGTTGCTCAGGTCGGCGGCACGTGCTCCTTCAAAACACGCTGCACTGGCGCCATAGCCTACCAGATCGACGATCGAAGAACTGACCGGGCACGCGCTTGCCGGAAGCTGCTGGGTCGAATTAACAAGGGCGATCTTGCCCGAAGTACCTGAAAGATTCGGCACAAAGGTATTCATACCGACCGTCACTTGCGGTGCGATCAGGTCCGGCGTCGGCAGGGCTGAGCCATTTGCGCCGCCGGTCGCATATTGGATCAGATAATACTGTCCCGGCTGCAGTGTGATGTTGCCAAGCGGCGTTACAAGCCAATTTGAGCCGCTTGCCGATGCGTATTGCGTTGACCAACCGTTAAGGCTAACCGGCTGGTCGCCGCGGTTAAATAACTCGACAAAATCATGCGTGTACGGCGAACCGGCAACATTTCCACCGCCGCCGTAGAACTGGCTAATAACGATGTTTGGTGACACGAATGCAGGCGAGATCGCCTCCACCCTCGTCCCAACCGGAACAAATACGGCCAACGCCAAACCAAACAAAACTGCTGCGATAATGCTTTTCATTGATACTACCTGCTAAAAGCGACGCCAGACTCCCGATCCACCCGGCGAACTACCCTTTTATCACATTCGTGCCCACTGTCAGAACCCGGAACAGTGGTGACGGGCCTCTTGCACGAATACACTACGAGTCCGCGGGCTATCGCTGGCGGTTCGGACTTGCCGCTGACTGGCGTTCGTAAGTCGATTCGATCGCGGCCCGGCTTTCCTTCAGATATCGCAGATATCCGTCCGGATCGACGAACACGTTCCTTTCGCCACGCTTCATTCTTTCGATCTTGCCAAGAAGATCGAACTGGCCGCCGTGCGCGCTAAGAAAAATGTCGGGCCGCAGCTTTTCGAGACGAGCGAATGTGGCTTGATAGTCAGAATAGATCGCCGGATACCGCTCATTCTTTACCAGGTCGTAGCCCGGTGCCGACGTGCTGCAAACGAAGATCGCGGAGAATCGTTTACCGTTTTCGACCGTCTCCGTCGTCCACGTCGTGCAGCCGGGAGTGTGGCCCGCCGTAATGTTAGCCGTCAGTGTCACGCCGCCCAGTTTAACCTTTTTCCCGTCACGAAACGTTGCGTCGGCCCGCACGCCTTCAAACGAAAAGCGATCGCCATAGTTCGGGTCACCTTTTCCTCCGCGTGCCAATAGATCAAAATCAGGCCTGCTAACGAGCAATTTTGCCTTGGTCACACGCCGCAGTTCTGCCAGGCCGCTGGCATGGTCGTAATGCGCGTGGCTGTTGAGAAGGATCTTTACATCTTCGACCTTGAATCCAAGTCTTACTATATTTGCGGTAATTTGCGGCACGGTTTCGATGAAACCGCTGTCGATCA
>JADLDC010000006.1 GCA_020846885.1 Acidobacteriota bacterium
AATCCGGCGGTCAGGCTGTCGCCAAGCGCTATTATCTTCGGCCGCGATGATCGTACCTGCGGCGTCACAAGCGGTTTGGCGGCGGCATTGGCCGCCTGCGGCTGCTTTGCCGCTCCGCAAGCGGACAACATCACGATCAGAAAAATGGAACCAATAGCTAAAGATATTCGAATTAAAGAAAGCATCATCAATTTGGTCCTGAACCAAGGGATCACACGTTTCGGTATGATGCTCGGAACCGGCTTACCTGTTGGCAATATCCGATACGATACAGGGCCGAATTAGATTTCCGGCAATGTTCGATTATCTTAGTCTATATGATAACTCTCGAGAACGTCACCAAGACTGTCCGCTCCGGTACAGAGGACCTGACCATTTTATGCGATGTGAACATACGCATTCCCGACGGCCAGTTCGTTGCCCTGACCGGAGCAAGCGGAAGCGGCAAATCGACGCTGCTTGGCCTGATCGCCGGCCTCGATTCGCCTTCATCGGGCCGTATACAGATAGACGGCGATGAGGTTACCACAATGGGTGAAGATGATCTTGCACGTCTGCGCAGTGAAAAGATAGGGTTTATCTTTCAGTCGTTCCACCTGATCCCGAGCCTTACGGCCTTTGAAAATATCCTGATCCCAATGGAGATACTCGGTGTTCCCAACGCCCGTTCCCGGGCGGAACACTTGCTTGCCGATGTCGGCCTCATGGACCGCGGGCATCATTACCCGTCCGAGCTTTCGGGCGGCGAGCAGCAGCGCGTTGCCATTGCGCGGGCGTTCGCCAATGAGCCGTCCATCCTGTTGGCAGATGAACCAACGGGCAATCTCGATTCAAAGAATGGAACGCATATCTTTGAACTTATGACCGCCATGCACGCACGGCGTAGTGTAACGCTTGTCCTGGTCACGCACGATGCGCGGCTTGCGGCCGAGGCCGACCGGCAGATCGTTCTAAAAGACGGGCGGGTTGCTTCTGACAGCGAACAACAGGACAGGGCGATCGGCTTCGCGGACCTCGCCATAAGACCATGAACTTTATCTTCAACCTGACCCGACGCGAGATACGTTCGTCTTGGCGGCGGCTCCTGTTCTTTTTTCTCTGCATCGCACTCGGCGTTGGCTCGGTCGTTGCTCTCCGCTCGCTTATTCAAAACTTGATGCTCGCCGTCGGGACCGATGCACGCGCGCTTATGACCGCCGATGTCGAGGTCAGCTCAACATCGGACTTCACTCCGTCCGAGATCGGCAAGATCGAGAAGGCAGTCTCGGCCAGCGGTATCGTCGAAGCACGAAATGAGGTGATGACCACCTCGGCAATGGCAAGCCCGGCCGATCGGTCAAACCCAAACACGCGGCTCGTGGAACTGAAAGGCGTCGAACCGCCGTTCCCGCTTGTCGGCGATTTTCGAATGGCGGACGGAAGCCCGTTCGATTTTCGCCTGCTCGAAAATAACGGTGCCGTCGTCGCACGCATTTTGCTCGAGGACCTGCAGGTAAAACCGGGCGATCGGATAAAGATCGGCGAGCAGGAGTTTGAGATCCGCGGCGTCTTCGACGAAGAACCCGGCGGCACAAGCGGTTTCCGCATCGGGCCGCGTGTGTTTATCGCAAAGACGGCGTTTGATACAGCAGGCATAACCCGAAACTCCAGCCGTGTGCGCCGCCGCATTCTTTATCGAACGTCCGACAATCCGACTGAGCTTGTCCGGCAGCTTCGTGAAGAACTTAAGGGTACGACCCTGAGTGTCCAGTCATACCGCGAGACGCAAGAAAATCTCGGCGAACAATTTGCCCGGACGGAAAATTACCTCGCGCTCACGGGCCTCTTGATACTTGTCCTCGGCGGAATAGGCGTTTGGAACGTCGCCCGCGCATTTGTCGAACAAAAGCGGCGGACCGTCGCCGTGCTGAAATGTCTCGGGGCGGGCGGGACGCGGATCATTTCTGTGTATCTCCTGCAGATCCTCACGCTCGGTGTTGTCGGCAGTATTTTCGGCGTTGTCCTGGCGCAGATCGGTCTATGGATCGTCCGGCTTCAGTTCATCGACACGCTCCCGGCCAAGATGAGCTATTCGATCGGGCCGTGGACTGCCGCCCAGGGAATTTTGCTCGGCGTCGCTATTTCCATTCTCTTCTCTGCCCTGCCGCTGCTGCAGATACGCAACATCAAGCCGAGGCTGCTCCTGCGTGATGAGAACAACGTGAATCTGCGAAGCCTTGACCCAACAAAATGGATCTTTGGTGCCTTGTCTCTGATCGCTCTGCTTGGACTTGCCGTCTGGCAGGCGGGATCGTTAAAGGTCGGAGCATTTTTTCTCGGCGGGCTTGGGGCGACCGCCCTTGTTCTCTATATCACGGCGCTTGTGCTCACCGTTTTCTTAAGAAGATTTAGAGTGTTTGGTTCGTTCAGCTTTCGCCAGGCGATCAATTCACTCTATCGGCCGGGCAACCAAACACGGATAATTTTATTGGCGGTCGGCCTTGGTGCGTTTGTCGTTCTGGCCGTTCAATCGCTTCAAGCCAATCTTGTCCGCGAGTTCGATCTTGCACGCAACCAGCGGCTGCCCAGCCTTTTCTTTATCGATGTCCAGAAAAGCCAGATCGGCGAACTTGTAAATATCATCGAAGAACGCGTCGGCGAAAAGGCCGAGGCCATACCGACGGTGCGGGCCCGCATCTCGCATGTGAACGGGCAGCCCTTCGATTTTCAGAATCCCGAGGTCCGCCAGCAGCGTGGACAGATCGGACGTGAGTTTGCCGTCACTTATCGGCCAAACCTGGACGAGAACGAGACGGTGATCGAAGGCGCTTGGTGGAGCGGCGACGCTTCGGTCCCGCAGGTCTCGGTCGAGGAAGAAATGGCACGGCGGCTAAATGTTGGCGTCGGCGATTCGATCACATTCGACATATCCGGGCGCAAGATAACCGCTCAGGTTGCGAACATTCGCAAGATCGACCTGAGAAATACAAGGACCGTATTCATTTTCGTATTTCGCCCAGGCGTGCTCGAAGCGGCCCCGCAAACATTTGCGGCAACGGTTCTAACACGCGTCCCGCCGACCGAACGCCAAAGGCTTCAACGGCAGGTTGTCGGCCTGTTCCCGAATATTCAAATAATCGACGTGGCGGACATAGTCGCCGCCGTCCAAAAGCTGGTGAACAATTTCGTGCTTGCCGTCTCGTTCGTTGGAAGTTTTGTGATCTTGAGCGGGATACTCATCCTCATCGGCTCGATCGCGTTGACAAAATCGCAGCGGATCTATGAGAACGCCATTCTGAAAACGCTCGGGGCAAGCCGAATGACGCTGGCCGCGATACTTTTTGGCGAGTACGGGCTGTTAGGAATTCTGGCGGGTTTGATCGGCGCCGGGTTTGCCATTGTCTTGTCCTGGGCGGTCAGCCGGTTTGTGATAGACGTTGAATGGGAATTTGATCCGCTGCTTATGGCAGGCGGCGTCGTCATCACGGCTATCGTGGTCGTGCTGGTCGGGTGCCTGACAAGTTTTGACGTGCTGTTTAGAAAACCGCTTGCGACGCTCCGGTCGCAGTAGGTCATTTCGATTCGACAAAAGGATGCGAGGCAAGCAGCGTACGCATATTCACAAGGCCGAACAGAGTTTCAAGATAGGCGCCGAACCTATGCAGAATAGGCACAAGGTCCTTATTTTCAGTGGTCGCAAAAACCTCTTCGGTAAATCGCTCAAGCGTATCGCGGTCCTTGAAGAACAGATAGTTGACAGGCTCGTGCATAAATGCCGTTAGTTCCCTTCGCACCGCATCGACCAGGCCTTTTTGCGGATCGGCCTCGGCGGCCTTTATGGATTGAAGGGCTTTCCATAAGGCACGCCTGAGGCTCAGGGACCGCTCCAATTTTAGATGGATTCCCGGGAACAGATCGGTTATGACGACATTCGGATCGACCAATCGGGCAAATCCGGCAAGGATCTGTTCAAAACTATCGTTCAGTGAAGCAAATGCCGTTTCGACCTTGGCATGGATCGACGGCGC
>JADLDC010000007.1 GCA_020846885.1 Acidobacteriota bacterium
ATCAGAAAAATAGGTTTGTTAAATACAAGGAAACAATAATGAAAGATATCAAAGCGGAACGCGAACTATCCCTTGATTTTCTTCGGGTGACCGAGGCGGCGGCTATCGAATCGGCAAAGACGATGGGACAGGGTGACCGGAAGCACTCAGACCACGTAGCGGTTGATGCGATGCGCAGGGTAATGGACACGGTACCGATGCGCGGCCGCATCGTCATCGGCGAAGGCGAGCGGGACGAGGCCCCGATGCTGTACATCGGCGAAGAGGTCGGCGGCGGAACCTTCGACGACGATCTGCGAAAAGAATTCCCGGAGGTCGATATCGCGGTCGATCCGCTTGAAGGGACAAACCTGTGTGCCTTGGGTGCGAACAACGCTATTGCTGTTCTGGCCGCGGCCGAACGGGGCGGGCTGCTGAATGCTCCCGACATCTACATGGATAAGATCGTCGTCGGGCCGTCAAGCCGCGGGGCCGTTGATATCGATGCTCCGGTAGCGGATAATTTAAAAAACATTGCCCGCCGCCTGGGACGCGATGTCGATGACCTGACGGTGATCTGTCTTGACCGTTCGCGGCACAAACAGTTGATCGCGGATGTCCGGGCGACAGGAGCGAGGATAAGGCTGATCTCGGACGGCGACCTTTCCGCCGGGATATCGGCGGCGGTCGCGGGCACAAATATTCACGCCCTGATAGGCATCGGCGGTGCGCCGGAAGGCGTAATTACGGCGGCGGCAATGAAATGCCTCAACGGTGAGATACAGGCAAAGCTCATCTTTGACCCCGAACGCCTTGGTGTAGATAAGACAAAGGTGCCGCCGGCCGACAAGGTAAAAGAACGGCTTCGCGAAATGGGTATAAGCGATCCTGAAAAGGTCTATGATACGAACGACCTTGCTCCGGGCAAGAAAGTGATCTTTGCCGCCACGGGCGTTACCGACGGGGCTTTGCTGCGCGGCGTCAGATTTTTCGGGGCCGGTAAACGGACCCATTCGGTGGTCATGACGACGGATTCGAAGAGTATCCGCTTCGTCGATACCGTCCATGTCGAAGGCGGGCCTGATGCGGTGATCAGGTTTTAGGTCCTCTTTTTGAGAGTATCGTTCTGCATCAATATTTAACCGCAGATGAAGCAGATGACGCTGATTTTTAGCGGGTTTTTACTAGATATGCCAAACGAGCAATTTCTTCACTCCGACCTGACCAAAACAATGATCGGAACTTTTTACGAAGTTTACAACGAACTGGGTCATGGATTTATTGAGTCGGTTTATGAGAATTCGCTTGCCATCGCCTTGCGTGGTAAGGGATACGAAGTTCATCAGCAAATCGCAATACCGGTGTGGTTTCGAGGTAAGAAAGTTGGAGATTTTGACGCGGATATGTTAGTTAACAGGCTGGTTTTGCTCGAATTGAAAGTCGCTCGATCGATCGAGGACGCCCATGTCGCCCAACTGTTAAACTACCTGAAGGCGACGCCGATCGAGGTAGGGCTTCTCCTTAACTTCGGTCCGCGTCCAGAATTTAAGCGAGTGGTGTTTGGTAATGACCGGAAGGCCTCAACGCCCATTGAGCCTCCATCTGATCTTTTTTTATCTGCGTCATCCGCGTTTTCTGCGGTTTAACTCTCGCCGAGTTCGACGGATCCGGCATACGGCGTTTAGGCGTAAAGCCTATGCAAATGCCCAGAACCATCGAGTTGTGCGACGGACGCGACCCCGATGGCAACTGGTTTCAAATCTCGTCACGCGGGATGTAATAGGAGATAGGTAAATTTGAGGAGCAACAACGGAAATTCGAAAAACGGCAATATGCCCAAGGTTACGGAAGGCGGAAAACTTATTGTCTTGACCGCTCCTTTGACCGAGTCTATCGACCATGCCGGCTATTTTATTCAGATGGCGATGGCCTCGCTGCCCGTCTGGCTGGAATGGATCCTCGACCGCAAGTATCCGGAATGGCGAACCGTCGAGCACAATCCCGACGGGTCCGCGAAGTATATGCCGGCAGGCGTGCGGCTGGTCGAAAAATCGCTCCAGCGTGCATACGACAGCGGCGATATTGTTGCCTGCTTTCCTGAGGACCTTGAGAAATTTATCGGCCCGCGAACGCGTGTGGTCGGTGTTTCCACGCACAACCCGCTGGGCGTAACGTTCGCCGCGGGCGTTTACACTTCGATCTTCGGTTCGTCGAAAATGCCGATCAACTCGCATTATTCGCGCCAGCTTTTCGCCCAGATAAGATCAAATCCGCATCGTGATAATTTTAAGGTCATTGTAGGAGGGTCCGGCGGATGGCAGATAATCCAGACCGATCTTTTTGACGAGCTTGGAGTTGACTGCGTTGTCGAAGGCCGGAGCGAATCGGATGAAACACTCGAACTTTTTGCAAAGGCCATTGCCGGAGACGATCTTCCGAAAGAGATCACCGTCAAACACCCGGTCGAACGCGACGCTATCATTTTTCCGGATACGCGGACGACCTTCGGAGTGGTGGAAATGACCACCGGCTGCGGCCGCAGGTGCAAGTTCTGCCTGCCTGACCTAAACCCGCAGATCGATCTGCCGAAAGAGAAGATAATG
>JADLDC010000008.1 GCA_020846885.1 Acidobacteriota bacterium
ACTTTTTTCGCCGTCGAGCGTCCGAATTCGGCCTGTCAAAACCGGCCCATCCGTGATAAATTATTGTTTCACGGATGAAAAAATACGTCCTCAAACGCGATGAAGGTTCGCTGCCCGAGCGGCTGACGCGTTACAGGTCTGAGCTGAACGACGAACAGTTTCGGGTTGTCACGGCTCCGCCAAAGGCGACACTGGTCGTGGCCGGCGCGGGTACGGGCAAAACTCGTGCTATCACATACCGCGTTGCATACTTGATCGAACAGGGTGTTTCGCCGCAGCGGATCTTGCTTGCCACCTTCACGAATCGCGCGAGCCGCGAAATGCTGCGGCGGGTCGAATCGCTTACAGGAAATCAGAACGTTCACCGCATCTGGGGCGGCACATTCCATCGGATCGCGAACATGATGCTCCGCCGGCACGCCGTCAGCATCGGTTACGACTCAAACTTTTCCATACTCGACAGCGAAGATGCCCGCGACCTGATCGCTCTGTGTATTGAAGATTCGGCGATCGACACCAAGGCGAAACGATTCCCAAAACCAGAAGTTATTCAGGATATTATCAGCTTTGCGAACAACACCGATCTGCCGGTCGAGAACGTTCTTGCAGGCAAATATCCATATTTCGAAATGCTGACGCAGCAGATAATGAGCGTCGATTCAGTTTATCAACTACGCAAGCGCGAGCGAAATGTGATGGATTACGACGATCTGCTGCTGAACGTAAAAAAGCTGCTGATCGAAAAGGAGGTGGTCGCTGACCTTTTTGCGGAGCAGTTTCAGCACATCCTCGTTGACGAATATCAGGACACAAATCGGCTGCAAGCTGAGATCATCGACCTGCTTGCCGTAAAGCATCGCAATGTGATGGTCGTGGGTGATGACGCTCAATCGATATTTGCCTGGCGCGGAGCCGAGTTTACTAACATCTACGAATTTCCCAAACGCTATCCGGAAGCTCAGCTTTTTAAGCTCGAGACGAACTATCGCTCAACACCTGAAATTCTGGCACTTGCAAACGTTTCTATCTCGCACAACCGGCAGCAGTTTCCAAAAGTTCTACAGGCGGTGAAACGTTCGAAGGATTGGAAGCCGGCCTTGGTGCCGTGCTCGGATGTTGAGCAGCAATCCGCGTTCATTGCCTCGCGCATTCTTGAGCTGCGCGATGAGGGAACAGGCCTGGACGACATCGCTGTAATGTACCGATCGCATTATCATTCGATCGAACTGCAGCTCGAACTTTCCCGCCGGAACATTCCATATCGGATCCAGTCCGGCGTTCGTTTTTTTGAACAGGCGCACATCAAGGATGTCATTTCGTACCTTCGCATAATTGTCAATCCGCGCGATGAACTGGCTTGGAAGCGAATATTGAAACTGATCCCAGGCGTGGGCAACAAGACGGCAAACAGGATCTATGAAGCTCTCGCCAGCAAGTCGGAACCGCCTGCGTTAGCGGGCGGCCAAAACGCTGAGGCGGAGACATCGATTGTTCAGCGTATTGAGGCGACCGCCGACACACAAACGAGCCGACTGCGATCCAGTCAGCCGTGGAGAGATTTCGTTACGCTGATCGAGATGCTTGTGCGCGTAGAAAATCGCGGCAACCCTTCAAAACAGATAACGCTGATCGTTGAAAACGGATACGAGCAATACTTGCAGGAGAATTTCGAAAACGCGGACGCGCGAATGGAAGACCTTCGCGGGCTGGCCCAGTTTGCCAATCGTTACAGTTCGACCGAAGATCTCCTTGCCGAACTCGCCTTGCTTTCAACTGAGCGGTTCAAGGAGCCTCAAGCCATCGTCGGCGAAGAAGTGATCGAGGGAGGCGAGGATGATGAGCTATTGACGCTTACAAGCGTGCATCAGGCAAAGGGCCTCGAGTGGAAAGCAGCGTTTATCATCTGGGCCGCGGAAGGAAAATTTCCTTCGCCCCGCAGCCTGCGTGAGATCGACAGTGAAGAGGAAGAACGTCGATTATGGTACGTCGCATTGACACGCGCCAAAGATGAACTTTACATTACGTATCCGCTGCTGTTGACCGATTATAACCGCCAGACGGTCCTGCAAAAACCTTCGCGTTTCGTGACCGAATGCCCACCTGCGTTGTTCGAGGTTTGGACCCTTGAAGAAGAAACACCAAAGTTCGATGCTCCGCCAAAACCGCTGCTTGAAGAAGCAAAGGACTATCTGAATTAGGCGTGTGATGTAGATCAGGGACTATTGCCGAAGCCCGCACGAAGTAAGGGCGAAATGCGCGGAGCGTCTATTACGCCCTTGCTGACGCGCGGGCTTCTGCATCTGGAGTTTCCGTCGCGGATCATTCTGCCGGCTGCTGCTGCGAGAGGCAGTGCAGCGTTCCGAGGCCCCAAACCAAATCAACGGCGTGAATGCCGACGACCTCGCGGCCGGGGAAAAATTCCGTGAGGATGCCGAGAGCTTTTCGATCGTTCACGTCATTAAATGTCGGCACAAGCACCGCTGCGTTGGTGATCAGGAAATTGGCGTAGCTCGCCGGCAGCCGCCGTCGGCGATAATAAAGCGGAGCAGGCATTGGTAGAAATTCGACCTGCGGTCTCGATCCGTTCTCAAGCCGAGAGCCTTCGAGTATTTCTCGATTTTCTTCCAGCAGCTGATAGTTTGCATCGTTCCCGTCTGACTCACGGCAGAGGACTATCGTGGTTTCATTAACGAACCGGCAGAGGTCGTCAACATGTCCGTGTGTGTCATCGCCGGCGATGCCCTTGTTCAGCCAGATCACATTCGCTGCACCGAGGCTTTCGGCCAGCACCTTCTCATATCCCGCACGCGAAACGCCTGGATTTCTGACCTGCACGTTTTGATCAAGCAGACATTCTTCGGTTGTCAGCAAAGTGCCGCGGCCATTGACGTCGATCGCACCGCCTTCCAGCACAAAGGGCTGTCCGTTGTGGCGGACAGGGAGATAATTCTTTTTCAATTTCTTCGCCAGCTTTTCAGCGATCTTTTGATCCTTTTTGAAGTCGGGATACTTCGCCCAGGCGTTGAACCCAAATCCGGCGATCGCCGTCTCATCTTTTGATCCTGGCCGCCCAGCGGAGCCGGCGGCCCTGACAAAGATCGGCCCAAAATCGCGCGTCCATCCGCGATCGGTCGGGATGCGAAAGAACTCGACCAAGTTCATATCGACACCGACATCCGACAATATCCGGCGGGCCTTTGCCTCGTGCTGTTCATCGTTGACGATGATGCGCGCTTTTTCACCAAGCGCTATTTTTCGGACGATCTCGCCGTAAACGAAATGTATCGCCGCGATCTTGCCGGGCCAATCCTGAGCATTATGCGGCCATCCGAGCCAGGTCGCCTCATGAGGCTCCCACTCGGCGGGCATTAGGCGGCCCAGAAACTTAGTAGCGGATTGCGTGTCTTTCAAGTTAGTCAGCGAGCGGATCCCCGCCCTCGTACAGAGCTTCTGGGTCGAAATCAATATCGTTGTCCCACGCTACCGTGTTAAAGCTGATACGGACAGAGCGAAATAGTTCCGCATCACGTAGCTTTCGAAAGACCCCTTTCTCCAGATAGGGTTTCATATCGAACCTTTTTCTTTCACCGTTCTCGAACGTGAGGATCAAACTATAATCTGTTTGGGGCTCAACTTTCTTAACTGAAAAGTACATAAGGCTCACCTCAGCGGTTCGATCTTAAATGAAATCTCACCGTTCTGACATAATTCCCAGTTTGCAAGGAGTTCTTCGCGGTGAATTTCCACCTAAGCCTGAACCAGACGTACTTGTCTTGCTGGAATTTCGCCGGTTGTCACCGCTCCGTCTGAAATTCTAAAAACCGCTTCCCACTCATTATACACGGCGTGAATGTGCGGCGGGTTATGTTCCTTCGGCGCATAGTACATTCGTATGATG
>JADLDC010000009.1 GCA_020846885.1 Acidobacteriota bacterium
CATTTTCCAGGCAATAAGCGAAGCGATACATGCGAATCCGACTTCTCATTGTGGCTCTCACCGCCTTGATTGCGATAGGGCCCGTCTTTGCTCAGAGGCCTTTGTTTCCTAATGTGCTGGACGTCCGGCAGACGATAACACGGACCGATGACGTGGAACGCTCGTTCTTTTCAGACCTGGGAGCATGGCACGCCTATGCGCTGCCGCGGCGGATAGAAGACCGAGGTTCGTTTATCGGCCCGCTGGTGATGGACCTCTCCGGTGAATGGCTTGCCAACACGATAGCGAAATTGGCCATTAGCGAAAACGGAAAAGCGGTTGATCTGGCGCAGGCAAAGTTCGCCGCGACTTACTTTCCGGGCATTTTGGAACAGAAATTCTCGCTGGCTGAAATTGATGTTTCGCTGCAGCTGATCTTTGTCTCAAACCGCGAGGCGATGATCCGGACAAAGATCACGAATCGGTCGGGCAGGGCAAGATCGCTTGAGATCTCATACACGGGCGAACTCCTTTTGCCGAATGCCTCGCTGCAGAACGACACGAATCGGTTGGCGGCCACTTTCCCCGATAGGGAAAAGAGTTTTGTAATTGATTTTGATCAACCGCAAACGGTTGCCTTCGCCATCAGCGGCAGCTCGTACAAAGCCCTTTACCCAACCATCAAACTAAGGCCGGGGCGGTCGGTTTCACTTGTTCAAACGCAGAAGTACTATTTGCAAAACCGAGAATTACCCGCCGAAAATATCAAACGACATTTCGCGACCGAATTGAAACGGAACGAACGGCGTTGGAACGGCTATCTAAATAGCTATTTCTCAACGGCCCGCGTGCCGGACGACGCTAAAAGGCGTTTGGCCGTGAAAGCGATCGTCACGCTCAACACAAATTGGCGAAGTGCCGCCAAAGACCTGAAACATGACGGCACATTTCCATCGGCAAGCTATCAGGGGTTTTACGGTTTTTGGAGTTGGGATAGTTGGAAGCACGCAGTTGCTCTTGCTGACTTTAACACCGAACTCGCGAGATCGAACGTCCTTTCGATGTTCGACTACCAGGACGAGGCTGGAATGGTGGCCGACTGCATTTACACGGATAAGAAAGAAAATAATTGGCGCAATACAAAACCTCCGCTGGCGGCCTGGGCGGTTTGGGAGATCTTTAGAAAAACAGGTGATAAGAAGTTCGTCGCGGACATTTTTCCAAAATTGATCAAGTACCACGAATGGTGGTATGCAAACCGTGATCACGACAAAAACGGCTTGTGCGAATACGGCTCGACCGACGGCACAAAACTTGCGGCAAAATGGGAAAGTGGTATGGACAATGCCGTGCGTTTTGACGGTGTTTCGATGCTGAAAAATAACGATAGGGCGTGGTCGATCGATCAGGAATCCGTCGATCTGAATGCCTATCTGTACGCTGACAAATTGTATCTTGCCGATCTTGCGAAAGTCCTAAAAATGGAAGACACGGCCCGCAACCTGCGGTCACATGCCGCCACCTTGAAGCAGAAGATCAATGCCAAATTCTACAGACAGCAACATGGATTCTACTATGACCATCAGTTGGCCGGTGATAAGCTGATCACCGTCGAAGGCACGGAAGGCTGGATACCGCTCTGGGCAGGCATCGCTTCGCCGGAGCAAGCTCGTCGGGCCGCCAAAATAATGTTGGACGCAAATAAATTCAACACCAAAGTTCCACTGCCGACCTTGGCCGCTGATGATGCTAAATTTGATCCGATGAAAGGCTATTGGCGCGGCCCGGTTTGGCTTGACCAATTTTATTTCGGTATCGAGGGCCTGCGGCGATATGGTCTGGAAAAAGAGGCGGAGATGCTTACAACCCATCTTTGGTCAAACGCCGACGGCTTGCTCTCAGATGGAGAGATCCGCGAAAACTATCATCCGATCACTGGCAAAGGACTGAATGCCGCGAATTTTAGCTGGTCGGCGGCACATGTTTTGATGATGTTGAGAAACGGGAACTAACTGAAAAGTGCGGATGTTTGAACCGTTGGAGCGATCGTTAAATGATCGATAAAGATTTATGAAGAAGATAGCGAATACGTTGACCACAGTTTGTCTGGGATTAGCCCTAACGGTTGGAGCGCAAGCGCAATCGCGCGGTTTTTCTATCCCGGTCATCGATCTTTCAGGTGAACGCGACCGGCAAGTGTTGGTCGATCGCGAATCGGGGCAATATCTTGGGCACCCGACGACCGTATTGCTTGAGGACAACAGGACGATCGTCGCTGTTTATCCAAAGGGGCACGGCAAGGGGCCGATCATAATGAAGCGGTCCGGCGACGGCGGAAAAACATGGTCCGACCGGCTGCCGACGCCGAAGAGTTGGGAAACGTCGCTTGAGACACCGACCATTCATCGAGTGATCGATAAAGACGGAAAGAAGCGCCTTGTGCTGTTTTCCGGCCTGTATCCTATCCGCTCGTCGATCTCTGAAGATGACGGCAAGACGTGGACCGAGATGAAACCGATCGGGGATTTCGGCGGTATTGTAGCTATGGGTTTCGTTGAGAAGCTGCGGACAGGGAAAGGGCATTACCTTGCCATGTTTCACGACGACGGACGGTTTTTTACAAAGGAACCGAACCGTGCGAAACCCGCTGTGTTCACCCTTTATCAAACTATCTCAAACGACGGCGGGCTGACATGGGGAGCACCGACGGTCGTGTTCCGGTCATCGGATATTCACCTGTGTGAACCCGGCGTGATCCGCTCGCCCAACGGCAAGCAGTTGGCTGTGCTGCTGCGCGAAAATCGACGCGTCAAGAATTCACACGTTATCTTTTCAAATGATGAAGGTAAGACGTGGACCGTGCCGCGCGAACTGCCTGGAGCTTTGACCGGCGACCGGCACACCGGAAAATACGCTCCGGACGGACGCCTGTTCATTTCTTTCCGTGATATGGCGCTCGATACAAAAACAAGCGGCGATTGGGTAGCGTGGGTCGGGACATACGATGACATAGTGAAGGGCCGCGAGGGACAATATCGCGTCCGGCTAATGGACAATCGCAGGAACAGCGAAGGCGGGGAATGGGATTCATCATACCCGGGCGTCGAAGTCCTTCCCGACGGCACAATTGTCACGGTTACCTACGGACACTGGACCGATCGCGAACCAGCGTACATCATGGCTGTGCGTTTAAAACTCAGCGAGTTGGATGCTACCCTCAGCGCCGACCGGTTGGAATGAGTATTTTCTCACGCCAAAACGCCAGGCAAGCAAAGGCTGCAAAGTTCAACGCTATGCAAATTGCGATCAAAAACTTTACCGGCGTTATTCTCATTTGTGCCGCGGCGGTGTTTACGGCATTTGCGCAGCGTGATGTTATTCAGATCAACGATGGCTGGAAATTTGCTGTTGACAAGTCGGCAGAAGGTTTGGCCCGGCAGTGGTATTTGAGATCGCTTCCCGGTGCAAAGGTGGTGAATCTTCCGCACACGTGGAATGTCGAAGACGATAACCAGATGCATTACGGCTGGGGCTGGTATCAGAGAAACATCACCGTACCTGCTGCGTGGCGAAGTAAGAATGTCGTGCTTGAATTCCGCGGCGTGAATCATACGAGTCAGATCTACATAAATGGACGCAAGGCTGGCGAAAATATTGGCGATGGCTTTAACAAATTCTTCATCGACCTAAATGGAAAACTCGACTACGGACGCGAGAACACGATAACGGTTGCGGTAAATAACGATTACGGAAAAGACAAGGTACCGTATGCAAATTCATTTGATTGGCCGAACGACGGCGGCCTGATCAGGCCGGTCTCACTTATCGTGACCGGAAAACCATTTGCCCGATATTTGCGCGTAACCCCGACACTCAACACGGCCGATAGCTCAGGTAAATTGAAGATAGAACTCGGTTTCGATCCGATCGTGAACAAAGATCTGGAACTCTCGATCGCTGTCACTGAAGAAAATCAGCAAACGAAAAACACCGTCTATTCCGCTACTGTCTCGCCGTCCATACAGAGCGGCGAAGCAAGAGTTGAGTTAAGCCTTGCGAAGATAAGGCCCTGGCATTTCGATTATCCGAACTTATATCGCGTTGAGGTGACCGTAAGATCAAACGGAAAGGCCGTAGATATTGTCTCGACAAATATAGGCTTTCGCGAACTGAAGTTCATCAATGGGCAAACCTATCTAAACGGCGAACGCGTGAAACTAATGGGTGTTGAATGGACCGCCGGTTCGAACCCAAACTTTGGTTTTGCCGAGCCGGAGGCCGAGATCATCCGTCACGGCAGAATGATGAAGGACGTGAACGCCATTTTCAGCCGTGTGCACTTTCAACAAGATGATGTTTTTTACGATTTTTGTGACAGGAACGGCATTCTCGTCCAGGAAGAAGTGCCGCTCTGGGGCCCGGAGACGCCCGCGAATGCAACGGTCGAAAAAACGGCCCATCGGCAGATCGAATTGATGATCCGCAATCACTACAATCATCCGTCGATCATCGCCTGGGGCGTCGGCAACGAGCTGAACGGCCGCGATCCGGCGATGAAGCAGATGATCGAGGGAATGATCGCAAAGGTGCGACGGCTTGATCCGTCACGAAAGGTCAGCTACGTCAGCAACACGCTTACAAAAGGATTTGCGGGCGAGCCTGGTTTCACGCCCGATGCGGGAAGCCTTGGCGATCTTTTGATGATGAATGAATATGGCGGCAGTTGGTGGGACATTCCGGTCGGCGAGATAGGCGGGTTTCTGGACAACGTGCATCGTACTTATCCGGACAAGCCCTTTTTCATCTCCGAATTCGGCCTGTGCGAACCGAACTTCAAGGGCGGCGACGAGCGGCGTGTCGAGGACATGATCTATCACATGGCCGTTTATGAGAGTAAACCGTATGTAGAAGGAGCGATCTATTTCGACCTGACTGACTATCGCACACACTATCCGGGAACCAGTGAAGATAATAAATTCCGCCGCCGCATTCATGGTGTCTATGATATGTACGGCAAACCTAAACCGTCGATGAAAGTGCTGCGTGAGCTGTCGTCACCGGTTGAGATCCATAGCGTCAGCAGGGAAAAAGATGGCAAACTTTCAGTCCTTTTGTTCGACAGCGTCGGGCTGCCGCAGCATTCGGTGAAAGGCTATAAGCTTTATCTGTCCGACCGGACTGATAACTTCTCAAATGCAAAGCCATACACCGTTCCCGACCTTGAGCCAGGCGGCCGGACCCGGATCTCTGTTGACGATCGTTTTGACGGAAAGGGAATTGTAACTGTCGTTCGGCCGACCGGATTCATCGCAACGCAGAAACCGGTCAACTGATCTGGTCTAGGCCCTTGATGTTGATCGCGGAAACAACTCTCTGGATCTTTCCATCCGCGCTTGGCGAATCAGGCTTAAGGTTTCGGCGAATTGACGAGAACAGGCCGAGGCACTGGGCGAACATCACATCAAGCGGCGGGCGGTAGTTGTCACTCATCTCGGAGGGAATATCGAGCTTGATGCATCTGTCCTCAAACGCCGACATATCTACGCTTTGCGGTCCAATGACGACGATATCCTTGACGATGTTCTTGCTCTTTAGCTCGTCGATCAGGCCCAGTTCGGTCGGCAATTTCCGGGGATCATTTGAAACAAAGGCGACAACAAGCGAATCGGGGTTCAGCCATGAAAGCGGGCCGTGCCGCAGGCCAAGAAAGGATTCGGCCATCACGCTGTAATGTCCTGCCGTCAATTCCATGACCTTTAGCGCACTTTCGTCACACACGGCCTTTAACGGTCCGCTGCCGAGGAAACATATCCTCGAATGGTCGCGTTGCGATATCCTGAGCGCCAGCTCGGCAAACTCATGCAGTGCAGTTTGTGCGGCGGAAACAAGGGCATTCAGGATGGGACGGTAGTTATCCAGATCCGAGACATGTGCAAGACATTGCGCCGCGATGACCATGTTCGTGAACGAACTTGTCATTGCCAGCCCGCGATCGTTCACCTTGTCGTCGAGCTTTATACAAAAAACGTTTGATCGGCCCGCGGAAAGATCGTTTGCCATCCGGCTGGTCTTATTGCACGTGATGATCAAATGATCGACATCAGGATATTTTTCGAATGCAGTTTCAATGACCTTGACACCTTCGAAACTGTCGCCCGAACGGGAGAATGATATCCACAAATGACGGGTATCGCGCGGAGCACTCGTAATGATCTCGTCCATCTCGGTCAGCATATCGGTGCTGGGGATAACCTGGACATGGCATTTCCAATTACGGCGGATCACCGCCGCCGCGGCTCGGCCGATATAATCAGAGGTGCCGGCCCCGACAAGAGAAACCGAGAGATGTTTCGCCGCCTGTTCATCGGCGCCTTGGGCAAGGAATTGCTCGATGCTTGGCCGCAGATGTTCCATCCTGTCGAAAGTTTTCAACCACGTCGCAGGCTGCTGCACTATCTCCGCGGGAGTGTGCGCCAAGCCGAGTGCGGCCTTCTCTTGGTCAGGAAGCTGCAATATTTGTTCAAGTGACAACGGCCGCGGGCTCTTGATCAAGGTGTCCAATTGTTCTCCTTACGACAACATCGCTCTAGTTTGCCAAAACCGAAAGGGTTGCTTGAGCTTTTCGGGAATTTGGATTATATTACAATCCACGCATAAAAGAAAGGAAACGCAAGAAAACGAAACATCGCAGTGGCGGACACCTCGAAAACCAATGAGATCGTGGTAATCGGCGAACTGAACGTCGATCTGATCGCATCTGGCTTGCTTGAAAAGCCAGCGCTCGGCCGCGAGATACTGGCTACCGATTTTACGACAACCTTGGGGAGCGCGTCGGCGATATTTGCAAGCGGTGCCGCCCGTTTGGGGCGAGGCGTAACCTTTATAAGCCGCGTTGGGGAAGATGAATTTGGCCGGTTTTGCGTCGATAGTTTAGCCGCGAAAAATATGTCTACCGAGCATATCAAAATAGACCGCCGGTCAAAAACAGGCGCGACCATGGTGCTAAGCACGGCAGAGGACCGTGCGCTTGTGACGTTTCTTGGCGCGATCAGTGAGCTTTCGTTCGATGACGTACCGGTTGCGATCATGGATGGACATCGGCATCTGCATCTGACCTCATACTATTTGCAGACCGCGTTGCAGCCTGATTTTTCACGATTGATGAGGGCGGCCCGGGAGAAGGGGCTGACCACGTCGTTCGATCCGAACTCAGATCCCGATCAGAAACGAAATGAGAATGTTCTCGAAGTTGCCGGACAGACCGATATTCTTTTTTTAAATGAGCCCGAAGCAAAACTCCTGGCCGGGACAGATGATGTCCTTGATGCCGGGCGAGAACTGAATCGACGCGCCCGAACGGTGGTGATAAAGCTTGGGGCGAAAGGTTCGGTCGGGTTTGAGGACGGGAAGATCGTTTCGGCGGAGGGATTTCGTGTTGAAGCGATCGATACAACGGGCGCCGGCGATTCGTTCGCGGCGGGGTTTGTTCACGCGATCCTTGACGGAAGGGAATTGAAAGAGTGCCTGACAATTGGAAACGCGTGCGGGGCTCTTTCTACGTCAAAACCGGGCGGAACTGACGGCCAGCCCAGCCTGGCTGAATTGGATCAGTTTTTGGCAAAGGCCGCGGCGGCAAAATGAACCCAACTACCTTGTTCGAAAAGCAACCTGTCCCGAGCCGCGAATTGCTTGATGCCGCGCGCTCTGCAGGAACGGCTGTTGCGGCACTAAATTTTTACAATGCCGAGACACTGCGGGCGCATATAAATGCGGCAAATGAACTCGATGCCTCGATCATTCTGCAAACGACGGAATCGACGATCAATTATCTTGGCATCGATCTTATCGTTTCGATGGCCGCTGCGGCCGCACGCGAAATGTCGCGGCCCGTTGCACTGCATCTCGACCACGGCGGCAGTTTCGAGCTTGCCGAACGATGTATTGATGCGGGCTATTCATCCGTGATGATCGACGGTTCGAAATTACCGTTCGAGGAAAATATCAGGGTGACGCGGAGCGTAGTTGAGATCGCTCAAAAAGCCGGAGTGTCGGTCGAGGGCGAGCTGGGCCATGTTACACAGAATGATGACAATGCAAACATTTCGGACTTTTTCACAAGGCCCGAAGATGCGCGCGTGTTTGTCGGGGAAACGGGTGTCGATGCCCTTGCGGTGGCGATAGGCACAGCCCACGGTTTTTATAAAGGCGAGGTAAAGCTCGACCTTGCCCGCCTTCGCGAGATACGCGATGCGGTGGGTGAAACGGCGCTTGTACTCCACGGCGGTTCGGGCGTTCCGGACGCCCTGATGCAGGAGGCGATAAGGAACGGCATTGCAAAAATAAACTTCGGGACCGAGCTAAAGAACGCCTTTACGCTTGCCGTGAAGAGATCGCTTTTATCGAGTGACGATATAGATCTGCGGCGGACATTCGCGCCGGCGATCGAAGCGGTCCAACGAGTGTCGGCGTCGAAAATTCGTGTTTGTCAGCTCGGATAGCTGGTTTGTCATTCAACGATCGGGAGATTTTTAAGTGCAGCTAACCTACCTTGATTGGATCATTGCGATCGCCGCCGTCGCGATCTGTTTCATACCCGCGCTCTTCTTTAGCAAACGTTCTTCAAAGAATACATCGGAATTTTTCGCGTCGGGCCGATCGGTGCCGTGGTGGCTTGCGGGTTTGTCGATGGTGGCGACGACCTTTAGCAGCGACACGCCGAATCTTGTGACAGACATTGTTCGCAGAAACGGCGTTGCGGGCAATTGGGTCTGGTGGGCGTTTGTTTTGACGGGCGTTGCGACAGTGTTCTTTTATGCGCGGTTATGGAGACGTTCCGGCGTATTGACTGATCTTGAATTCTACGAGATCAGATATTCCGGGACCGCGGCCGCGGCAGTGCGCGGTTTTCGTGCAATTTATCTGGGGCTTCTGTTCAATTGCCTGATCATGGCGACGGTCAACCTTGCGGCATGCAAGATCGCCGCCGTTCTTTTTGGGCTTGATCGCTGGCAGACGCTGGCGATGGTCGGTCTTTTGAACGTGGCGTTTGCCGCGCACTCGGGCCTTTGGGGTGTGCTTGTCATCGACATGATCCAGTTCTTTATCAAAATGACTGCGGTAACCGCGGCGGCATATTTTGCTCTGACGCTGCCTCAGGTCGGCGGGTTGAGCGGAATGGTCGAAAAGGTTTCGGCGATGAAAGGCCCCGGCGGTATCGATTATCTCAATATCTTGCCCGACTTCAGCAATAATTGGGAGATCGCGGTCGCTGTGTTCATTATGCCGATCGCTGTGCAATGGTGGGCGGTTTGGTATCCGGGAGCGGAGCCGGGCGGCGGAAGCTATATCGCGCAGCGAATGCTGGCCTCGAAATCAGAGAAGGATTCGCTTGGCGCGGTTCTGTTCTTTAACCTTGCCCATTACGTACTGCGGCCCTGGCCGTGGATATTGGTCGGGCTTTGTTCGCTGATCATATATCCACAATTGTCGGACATCCAGGCAGCCTTTCCGCACCTTGATCCGACGCTTATCAATCACGACATTGCTTATCCCGCAATGCTCAAATTTCTCCCTATCGGATTTGTCGGGCTAATGGTCGGCGGGCTTGTGGCGGCAAACTCATCGACCATTCTGACCCATTTGAACTGGGGAGCGTCATACCTCGTCCATGACTTTTATCGCCGGTTCATAAAAGCCG
>JADLDC010000010.1 GCA_020846885.1 Acidobacteriota bacterium
AGATGGAGAGATCTGTCAACGCGGTATTTATGTGGACCAGGTCAGCCTTTTCACTTAGTATTCGCGCCCACAAACGCAAGGGAAGGGCGGCTTGCTTGGCAAGCCAAACCGCATCCGCGGGCTCGCCGTCCTCACGGCCGGCCTTAAAGTGTGAGAATTCGTGCGGGCTGTGTTCGATGATCTGGCGAACTATCGTAGAGATGCCGCTCACATTCCTGTGTTCGTCAAGGCTCGGCGCTGTGATAACTATCTTCATCGGCAATCGAAAAGAATAGCCTAGGAAGGGCGGAGGCCAAAGTCGGAAGTCGAAAGTTGACCGTTAAGAGTTAAGAGTTAACCAGGTCGTGGGCATGGGCTTTGGGTGTTAGACCTTGGACTTTGGACTTTTTCGGTTGCGGTCAGCGGGTTTTTGGCATAATAAAGAATGATCGCAATGAAACCAGCCGAGGCCGCGATACCATCGCACATAAAAATTGAAAAGGCCGAGAAGCGAATGCCGGCGTGGGTAATGCCCGTTACAAAGGCGTCGGTCCTCGCCGCGGATGCCGTTTTGGCAGCGGTATGCTTTTTTGCGGCGTTCAAGCTTCGCACCGGCGGCCCGGTGCTTTCGGCAACGGCATGGGCCTGGTCAAAAGAGTTTGTTCCCTACGCCGGCATCTTGTTTTTCATGGCCGCCGTCAGGTTGGGAATGCTGGTTTACGTGCGGGCCTATAATTTTGGCGGAGTTTTTTCATATACGCGTGAGGGCATCAAAATATTCAAGGCGGTCGCTGTCAGTTCGCTTCTAACGGTCGCCTGGGCCTTTCTTTTCCGCGGCGGATTTGCGTTCCGTGAATTCTCATATTCCCGCGGCGTTTTCGTCGTTGATTTTCTGCTTGCGCTCGCTGTTTTTGGGGCCTTTCATCTTGGCCTGCGGTACGTTCAGGCGAGATTTCGCGAGCGCGGCATCAATCTGCTTCCTACGCTTGTCGTTGGAACGAACCCTGAAGCGGAACAAACGATAAAAGAATTGGGCGAACGCCGCGGGCTCGGTTATCGCGTGGTCGGGGCCGTTCATGCAAATGGCCGAACAGAGGCCGACGCGGCCGCATTTGAAACGGGTACCGGCATTCCGGTCGTGGGCGGGCTTGACGAGCTTGCGGAACTGATCCGCGAACTTGAGATCCAGGAAGTCATAATCACCGACAATACTATCCGAAGCGAGCGTCTGTTTGACGCGATGCTGCGGATCGGCCGGCGGCAGCGGGTTGAATTTCGTTTTGCGCCCAGCCTGTTCGATCTTTTACCGCAAAAGACCAGTGTCGAACAGATAGGCGTGCTGCCGATGGTCAGGCTGTTTTGTGAGCCTCTGAGCGACGCTCAGCGGTTCGTCAAGCGTGTTTCTGATATCGGAATCGCCGCGATAGCGATACTGTTGTCCGCGCCGCTCTGGCTTTTGGTCTCGGTCCTGATAAAGCTCGATTCCCGCGGAAGTATCCTGTTTCGACAGGAACGGGTCGGCATGGACGGCCGCATCTTTCTCTGCTACAAGTTTCGAACGATGGCGGCGAATGCCGATGACAAGCCTCATCGCGAGGCTTATCAGAAGAACATCGGCGGCGGGACGGACGCGAACATCGGCGACGGTGATTCGCCTGTTTTCGGAAAGGTGAAGAATGATCCGCGCGTGACACGGCTCGGCCATTGGCTGCGGCGGTCAAGCATCGATGAGCTGCCGCAATTTCTGAACGTACTTAAGGGTGACGTAAGCATTGTCGGCCCGCGGCCGCCGATCCCGTACGAGGTTGAGGAATACGATCTGCGGCATCGGAAACGGCTGGATATGAAACCGGGCATCACCGGGCTTTGGCAGGTTTCGGGCCGCAGCCGCCTGCCATTTGAGGAAATGGTTCGGATCGATCTGTACTATATCGAGAATTGGTCGATATGGCTTGATCTAAAGATCATTTTGCTGACGCTGCCGGCGATCTGGCGCGGAGATGGAGCTCGGTAGAAATGGAGAGTATAGCGTCGCTGCTCGAAGCCGGCTCTGAGGTCTTGCGAAACGCGGGGATTCCCGACCCTCGGCGCGAGGCATCGTCGTTGATGGAACATGCTATAGGCCGTAGGCGGGCGTTCATTCTGGCCCACCCGGAACACGTGCCTGGAGCGGACGAAAAGTCGTCATACCGTGAATTCATCCGACGGCGCTCGGACAGGGAGCCGTTTCATTACATTACCGGAGTAAAAGAATTCTTCGGACTTGAATTTTCGGTCTCTCCTGCGGTCCTTATTCCGAGGCCCGAGACCGAGATACTGGTCGAAAGGGCCATTTTGCGATTGTCAGGCCGGGAGAAGCCCAGGTTTTGCGAAGTTGGCGTCGGTTCGGGCTGTATCTCGATCGCACTGCTTGCGAATCTTCCCGCGGCGGAGGCCGTCGGTCTCGAAATATCGCCCGATGCGATCCGTATGGCGCGGACGAACAGCATAGAACACGGAGTCGCTTCGAGATTGGACCTTCGTGAATCGAATGTTTTCGAGGCACTGGGCCATGGTGAGAAATTCGACGTCATCGTATCAAACCCGCCATACGTGCCCGCCGCGGATCTTGGCGGCCTTCAGCCCGAGGTGCGTGATTTTGAGCCGCACCAGGCATTGACTGACCAGATGGATGGAATGTCGATCATCCAAAGGCTCATTCATGAGGCTCCAGCGTTCTTGAACCGGGAGGGCACGCTGATGTTCGAGTTCGGATTTGCCCAAGGCGAGCAGGTCCGCGGAACATTCTCACCCGAGATCTGGACAGAGCTGACCTTTCAGGACGATCTGCAGGGAATTCCGCGGATCGCCGCAGCGATCCTGGCGAAATAGGGAACAGTTCCGCCGCCGATTCCGTAACTATCCTTGTGCGAGATGTCTAGCTTGCCTTTACCCAACAATAGGGTTACTATAGGCGCGTTTAGATAATGAGAGGTTTTTTGCGAGCTTTCAGGTTCAATTTGAGCGCCCTGTTGGCTATCGCAGGCGCGGGGCACTGAGATTACCGTATCCACAAGAAGTTCGAGCTTTTCGACAATCGGAGGTGATTTTCGTGAAGGGTGCGCTTAACGGGTTATTGGCTTTGATCTCTCTGGTTATTGCTGCCGTGTGCGGCTGGTTGTATCTTAAGACCGAGCCTGCCAGCACATTGTATCTTGTTGGTCTGATCGTGTTTGTTGTATTGCTCGTCATTTTTGGCGGGATGTTCCTTTCGGGACGGATAAACAAGACGGAAGAGATCCATATAACAGAGTAGTTTACTTGACCGGCTAACGCCGGAACTAAGAATTACAGCTGGACCGGGCCGGCACGCGTGAGAATCGTGTGCGGGTTCGGTCCTTGTGTTTTTTGGACGAAAGGCTCACACATTGTTCTCAAGTGCGCGACTGAGGCGTGCTAATGTTGACAAAAATGTAAGGATTGTCAATCATTATATAAGCAGCTAAATAGCGCTTGTTGAAGAAATGCCAAAGATCGCGGACATACAGGAAACCCCTAATCCGAACGCCGTCAAGTTCATACTTAAGGAACCGGTGTCTCACGGGACATCACACTCTTTCAAGAATGCCGAATCGGCGGTCGGGGATAAACTCGCCAATTCGTTGTTCGAGGTCGGTGAGGTCCAGTCTGTGTTCTATATGGACAAGATGATCACTGTCGAAAAGAGTGATCTGGCCGAATGGGATGATATATTGCCCGCGTTGGCCGTCCCGATCCGTGCGGCCGAAGCAACAGCGGCCACTAACGGACATCGCAACGGTTCGGCCGCGGCTGTCGGCGGAGCGATCGCGGCGGCGGCAAGTGATGATCCGCGCCTTGGCGAGATCAATGCTCTTCTTGACGACCGCATCCGTCCCTATCTTGCGGGTGACGGAGGCTGGCTTGAGGTGGTCGGCCTTGAAGGCTCTACGCTAAAGATCCGTTACGAAGGCGCCTGCGGGACCTGCCCAAGTTCGCTGACCGGAACCCTTATGGCGATCGAGAACCTTATTCAGGATGAGATCGATCCGGATATCTCCGTCCTTGCTGTTTAACCGGCCTCGTTATCAAATTCTTTAGATATCGCACGATTGGCGGCAAAAGCGCCGCGTGGGGTAAGCTCCGGATCTTCGTCTAATGTATGGTACAATGTATCATATGCAATACCGACGCAAACGCAAGTCCGCGAAGATCAGCGATGCGGTTTTTCGCGGGAAGAAGGGCGATCATACGTTCGAGGTTTACCCGTTTGGCGGCGAAGTACCGGACGAGGCGGCCGTTTTTATTTTCTCCCGCAGAAAACTGCACAGATCGGGGCATGTCAGCCATGCCGTCTCGTGTATCGGTGAAACAGCATCCGCGGCGGCCGAATTGAAGAGGCACATGCGTTCGAAATGCGTAAAGATCAACGGATCGAACGTGATCTGCCTGCTCAGGAACGAAAACGCAAAGGGCCGCAACTCGGTGTTAGGCGATCTGACCGGTGCACGCGCATTTTCCTGCGTGTGCAGCGTTTATGAACCGGCCAACATGAAAAAGCCCGATGCGCTGCATCTTGCGGCGGCAAAACCGCCCGAGCCAAAACGGCGCCGAACGCCGAAAACTGAAAAGACCGAAATAGACGAAGCCCAGATCGAAAAAAGACCAAAGGAACCGATTCCCGCTAAACAGAGATCGGTCAGGGCCGCGTCCAAGCAAAAGATCAAAGCAGGCGGCAATGCGGTCAAGGCCAAGGCCGGCAGGCAATCGGCCAAGCCCAAACCCGGAAAGTTGTCCGCTGCGGCAGCTAAGGCCGCAAATGCGAAGCTCAAAACTGTTAAGCCTCGAAAGGCCGCAAGCCCCGCGAAACGCAAAACTGATAAGGCCGCGACAACCCAACCTATTCGCGGCGTAAAGCCCAAAGCGAGGCGAGTGAAAACCTAGTCTAGGATGGTACGAGATCACCCGATGCTCACTATCCTGCCCTCAAGCCGCGGGCTGATCGTCGAATCCGGAGCTGAACGGATGGCCTGCTCGAACACGTCGGAATCCTTTGGTGCTTTATCGGCCGGGGTTAGGACCTTTGCATTTTTGAACATCGTATAGCCGTCGCCGCCGCGCGAGACGAGGAAATCGGAAGTTGCAAGCGTATAGTTCCTAGCCTCATCCATTGGTTTGCCGCCGATCAAAATATCCGAAACTCGCTGGCCCGGAAGTTTGCGGGTGTCGAACTTAAAGCTCATTCCCGAGATCTGCGGAAAGCGTCCGGGTTCGCCGTCTTCGGCACTGCGTGCGACGCTGTGTTCGAGGATGTCGCCGAGCAATCTGCCGGAGACCTCAACCTTTACTATCGGGTTGTTGAACGGCAGCATCGAAAGCACATCACGCATTGTCAAAAGGCCGGGGCTGTAAGTCAGGTCCGCCCGGATCGAGCCGCCGTTTACGAGAGCGACATCGGCGTCGGCGGCGGTGCGGTAGGCGTCAGCGATGAAGTTGCCGATATTGGTCTCTTTTGTCCGAACGGAATGCGAAAGAGCGTCAAGTTCAACGGCGGTCGCACCGACCCTGACAGCTAGTTTTTCAAGCAGGTCTTTATATTTCGCAAAAACCGGCGCGAATTCCGGCGCATCGGGAATTTCGTCAGTGACCGGGATTATCTCCCAATCCATGCTTTGCAGCCGGCCGGTCTTTTTGTTTATGTATAGATCAAAACGGCCGACCTCGCGTGCGTCGGCCCACATCTTGAATATCGGCGTGCCGTTGGCCGACGATTGGAGCAGCGTGTGTTCGTGGCCGCCGAGTATCAGGTCGAGATCTGCACAGCCGGCGAGCTTTTTGTCCTGGGCCATGAACATGTGCGTGAGGCCGATTATCACGTTGGCACCGGCCTTTCGCATGCGCGGCACAAGCCGCTTTGCCGCGGCGCAATAATCGGTCACGTTCAGGCTTGCCTCCATCGACGATGTTTCTTTTGTTTCAGGCAAAAGCAGGCCGATAATGCCGATCTTTACGCCGCCGATCGAACGGATAATATACGGCGGAGTGTCCGCAAAGA
>JADLDC010000011.1 GCA_020846885.1 Acidobacteriota bacterium
ACCTGTATTACTACCTGCTGATCGTCAGCCTTGTATTCTCCATCCCGATCATCGTTGCAATATTCTATTTCGCGATCAGATACCGCGAAAGGGAGAAATACGCGACCCCGGAAGAGATCCACGGCTCGATAGTCCTTGAAACGGTATGGTCGATCATTCCGTTCATTGTCTCAATGACGATCTTTCTTGGCGGCGCATACGTTTACTACAACCAGTACCGTATTCCGGACGAGGGGACGGAAATTTACGTCGTCGGCAAGCAGTGGATGTGGAAGATCCAGCATGAAGGCGGCCAGCGTGAGATAAATGAACTTCACGTTCCGGTCAACACCAACATAAAACTTACGCTAACGACCGAAGATGCCCTGCATTCGTTCTACATCCCGGCGTTTCGCACCAAGGTCGATGCGGTTCCGGGCCGGTACACCTATATGTGGTTCAACGCCACAAAACCCGGGAAGTATCATCTGTTCTGTGCGGAATATTGCGGCCTGAACCACTCAGGAATGGTCGGATACGTGAATGTGATGTCAAAGGAAGATTATGAGGCGTGGCTAGGCGGCAACGTTTCAGGGCAAACCCCGGTCGAGCAGGGCCGCGATCTTTTTGAGAATAAACTTGGCTGTGCCTCGTGTCACGCAGGCGGCCCGCAGCAGCGTGGGGCTAAGCTGGAAGGCATCTTTGGGCATGAGGTAAAACTGACCGGCGGCGGCACGGTCGTGGCAGATGAGGCTTATATCCGCGAATCGATCCTGAATCCGGGTGCGAAGGTGGTCGAAGGTTACCAGCCGATCATGCCGACATTCAAGGGGCAGGTCACCGAGGAGCAGCTGCTTGCCCTGGTCGCATATATTAAATCGCTCAGCGGTGTTACAGCACCGTCGGGTTCCTCATCGGCCGGAACATCGGGCAGCACGCCGGCGGCAAGCCCCGCCGCGGCGGCGAATCGACAGGGCACCAGCGCTAATGCTCCGGCGGCAAACAGCAACAGATAAGCAGTAGGTAGAATTATGCAAAGCGCAGACGTGATAGGCTCAGGATTTTCCGAAACGCCTAAACTGAATTACTTGACGAACGGGACGACGCTGAAGTCCTGGTTATTGACCAAGGACCACAAGCGCATCGCGATCATGTACTTGATCTCGGTATCCGTTTTCTTCCTCATGGGCGGGATATATGCCGCTACGATCAGGCTTGAGCTGCTTACGCCCGCGAGCGATCTGCTGGAAACCGGTACGTATAACAAGGTCTTTACCCAGCATGGGATCTTGATGATCTTTTTCTTCCTGATCCCGTCGATACCGGCGGTTCTGGGGAATTTTCTGTTGCCGATAATGATCGGGGCCAAGGACCTGGCCCTGCCGCGGATCAATCTGCTGAGCCTTTATCTTTACTGGCTCGGCGGTGCGATCGCCCTGTACGGGCTGATGCAGGGCGGTGTCGACACGGGCTGGACGTTCTATACGCCGTACAGCACCACCTTTTCGAACAGTTATGTCCTCGCCGTTGGCGTCGGCATATTTATCAACGGATTTTCGTCCATCCTCACCGGCCTTAATTTTATCGTAACGATCCACACGATGAGGGCGCCGGGAATGACCTGGTTCCGACTGCCGCTGTTCGTTTGGGCAATGTACGCCGTCAGCCTGGTGATGATCCTGGGTACGCCCGTCGTGGCGATAACAGTACTGTTGGTTGCCATAGAACGTGTCGCCCGCGTCGGGATATTCGATCCGGCCATAGGCGGCGACCCGATCTTGTTCCAGCATATGTTCTGGTTCTATTCCCACCCGGCCGTTTACATCATGGTGCTGCCGGGCATGGGCGTGGTCAGCGAACTGATCTCGAACTTCTCGCGCAAAAAGATCTTCGGCTATGAGTTCATCGCGTTCTCGTCGATCGCGATCGCGGTTTTCGGCTTCCTCGTTTGGGGACACCATATGTTCGTCAGCGGCCAATCGATCTATGCGAGCATGGTGTTCTCGTTCCTGACAATGGTCGTCGCTATACCTTCGGCGATCAAGATGTTCAACTGGACCGCAACGCTCTATAAGGGGTCGATCGATTTCAGTACGCCGATGCTCTACGGCCTTGGGTTCATGGGCCTGTTCCTTATCGGCGGCCTGACCGGGCTGTATCTTGGGGCAATCGGGCTGACGGTCCATCTTACCGATACCTACTACGTCGTATCGCACTTTCACTATGTGATGGTCGGCGGTCAGGTGGTCGCTTATCTTGGAGGCCTGCATTATTGGTGGCCAAAGATGACCGGCAAGATGTATTCGGAATTCTGGGGTAAGACCTCGGCGATGCTTGTTTTCGTCGGTTTCAACCTGACCTTCTTCCCGCAGCTTATCCTTGGATATATGGGCATGCCGCGGCGTTACGCTGCGTATCCGCCTGAAATGCAGGTATTGAACATATTCTCGACCGCCGGTGCATCGGTGCTTGGTATCGGGATGTTGATGCCGGTCGTTTATCTGCTTCACTCGCTGGTTTACGGAAAACCCGCCGGGGATAACCCGTGGCGGCTTCCCGGGCTTGAATGGAGAACGTCATCGCCTCCGCCGACCGAGAACTTTGAGAAAATGCCGGTGGTCACTTGGGAAGCCTATGAATTCGGCGAAGATAATGGGCTCGATCTTGAAGAAGACCGACGACGCGATCTCGCACCGGTCGGTTAAAATTTCGCTTTTGGTTTTAAGTCCCGCCGCAGGCAGCGGTTCGCCTAACAGCAGGCCGGGACAAGCTTAAAAGTTCGAAGAGGCCGCCTGACGGGCGGGACTCAAAACATAGTTTATGTCGGCACACGCATCAGACAAATTCGTTTATCACGAACCTGGGCTGCAGCACCAGTTCGAGGACATGAAGCAGCAGGAAGAGTCAGTATCCATCGGGATGTGGTTGTTCCTTGCGCAGGAGATCATGTTCTTCGGCGGCCTGTTCACGGCATATCTGGTATATCGGTCACGGTACCCGATGGCGTTCGCGGCCGCCAGTAATCACCTGGACGCGTTCTGGGGCGGGCTGAACACGCTTGTTCTCATCGTCAGCTCGCTGACCATGGCGCTGACGGTGTATTATGCCCAGAAAAGCAACCGGAACATGCAGGTGATAATGATCATTCTGACAATGATCTTCGGTGCCGTGTTTTTGGGCGTTAAGGGAATCGAGTACACGGACAAATACCACCACGGGCTTGTGCCGATGGCTGGCCTGAACCAACGCGTCAAGGCCGACAAAAACGCGCATCACGAAACCGAGAAGCCTTGCTGGGAAGTGGACCGCAATGCTCCTCCGGCCGTACATCCGAACCCGCGGGGTGAATTTTTGTGGACGGATTGTTCGCTGGCAAAGCTTGCGCAGGATGAGAACATTCTGACGCCGTCCGAGCGCTTTGGCTACTATTCGGGCGGGCAGATCGATATCGAGAAGTTCAAGGGCATCGTCCGGATCTTCTACTATCTGTATTTCGTAATGACGGGCCTGCACGCTCTGCACATGATCATCGGACTTGGACTGATGACATGGCTGCTGTGGACCGCGTGGAAGGGGAATTACAATTCCGAATACTATATGCCGGTCGAAATGTCGGGGCTTTACTGGCACTTCGTCGATATTGTATGGATATTCCTGTTCCCGCTGCTTTATCTGCTTGGCCGGCATTTTAATCACTAGCGTTTAGGCCTCCGCCGGCCGGCCGGCGGGACTCTTGTAATTTTTGGAATCTTGATCTTAGTAAAGCCCGGGCCGCCTGAAAGCGGAATTCACGAACCGGCACTAGAACGTATATATGGCGAAAGATCCTGAACACGTACACATGGAACACGATCACATGACGATCCCCAAATATCTTGGGGTCTTCGCCGTCCTGGTCGTCGGAACGATCTTGACGTATTGGGTAGCAACGATCGATCTGGATTTTATCTTTCCGGGGGCGAACACGCTGGTCGCGCTTCTGATCGCGTTCACAAAAATGGCGTGCGTTATGCTCTTCTTTATGCACGTTTATTGGAGCCCGAAGCTTATTTGGCTGGCGGTGGTCGCTAGTTTTTTCTGGATGGCCATTATGTTCGCCTTTACGATGGCGGACTACTTTACGCGGGCCACAGGCGTGTTTACGACCTGAATTCTGCTTGATAGCTGATGATCGGCGCGGGCGGCGACTGGCAAATTGCCTTCGCGGCCCGCGTCTTTTGTTTTGGTTTCGCCGGGCGGACGCATTTTTGGGAACGCGGCCCGGCCAAGGCACGTATTTCATTGCTAGGCTAATCGCGAACGCACGTGGTATTATTTTCGGTTTGGTGCCTCTGAGGCCAATTTTTACGCGTTAAGTTGTTAAGGCAACATCAGTTTCGAAGAGGACATCAGACACTGAAGATGTTTATAAGGAAGAGCAGTACGCATTCATACATTATAGGCATACTCGCGATCTCGGCCGCATTTTTGACCGGCTGTATCTCCCCGAA
>JADLDC010000012.1 GCA_020846885.1 Acidobacteriota bacterium
CAACTGCAGCCGGTGCCGCTCCGCGAAACGAAAGGGATATGTTCATGACCCTTTTGGTCGCACAGCTAAAGAATCAGGACCCGCTTGCACCGCAAGACGGGACCGAGTTCGTCGCCCAATTGGCACAGTTCAATTCGTTGGACCAGCTGATCGGCATCCGCCAGTCGATCGATCAACTTTCGACGCTGCTGAATCAGCATCAAAAAGATTGATCGCATCCCGAAAACAGGAGATCCAGATATGAGTTTTTCTTTCAACGCAGCGTTGTCAGGGCTGAATGCCAGCAGCAACGCATTAAATGTCGTAGGCAACAACATCGCCAACGCGAATACGATCGGTTTTAAAAGCAGTTCGATCACGTTCGCCGATGTTTTTGCCAGCCGGTTCGGTGCCCGTCTTAACGGCGCCGGCAACTCCATGCAAATAGGTAACGGCGTTCAGACCGCCGCTATCCACACAAACTTTCTTCAGGGAAACCTGAATGAATCCGGTTCACCGCTGCACGCGGCGATCCAGGGCAACGGGTATTTTGTTGTAAATAATGCCGACGGTACACGCGGCTATACCCGGGCCGGTGATTTTACGGTCAACAATACCGGATACCTTGTTGCCTCAAACGGCGGACAGGTAATGGGATATCAGGCGCAGAACGGCGCTATCCCGGCGGGGGCCCAGCTTAGTTCGCTTCAATTCCCTATCGGCCAAACCCTTGCACCGCAGGGAACGACCGAAGCAACATTCCGTTTGAATCTTGATGCTCAGTCGGCAACGGGTGCGGTGCACCACGTTCCGATGACGGTTCGCGATTCACTCGGAGCGGAACGAACGCTGGATATGACATTCACCCGTCAAGCCGATGGCTCGTTCCAGATGACCGCCACACTCGACGGCGCGGCTGCCCAGCTGAACGCCAACGGTTCGGGGCCAAGCGGATCGCCGGTCTCGTTCACCTTCGATTCGAACGGTGTGCTAACGTCGCCAACCTCGCTTGAGGTTGTGCCCGACCAAACTCAGCTCGGTACCGCCGTGCTGCCTTCGATTACGATCAATCTAAATGATGTGAATGCGGACGGAACGCCGGGGGCTCCTAAGATCACGAGCTATGCCGCTAAGTCAGAACATTCTGCTGTGATCGCTGACGGATACGGCTCAGGGACGCTTGAAGGCGCTGCTGTTGATCAGAACGGCAACATCTTTGGCGTGTTCTCGAACGGCCAAACGCGCATTCTCGGGCAGTACGCACTGGCGACCTTTAATGCTGAAGAAGGACTCGGCCGTCAGGGCGGGAACATGTTCGGCGAAACCATCGGCTCAGGCCAGGCGACCATAGGTTCGCCCGGTGCAGGCGGCCGGGGCCTGATCGCGGGCGGATACGTCGAAGCAAGCAACGTGAATATCACGAACGAGTTTGTTGATCTGATCCAGGCCCAGCGCGGCTTTCAGGCAAACTCTCGTGTGATCACAACACTTAATCAAACTTTTCAGGATCTTCTGCAGATCGTCTAAAGAAATCCTGTTCTCTGCCGATAAGCTATCTGAAGCGGCGGGTAGCCTCACCCTGAACCGCCGCCTTTGATCTTGGACCGGCCGCAGACAATTAGTTTTTGATCGATCGATCTCATCTGTCTCGCGGCCGTTCTTTTTTGTTAGTGATCCAGTTTGAATTCTTTGCGGCCTTGTGTCTTTTCTTTGTGCTCTCTGTTAAAAGCAAAAGCCTAAACACAAAGAACTCAAAGTGAAGACACAAAGTACACAAAGAAAACTCCGAGAACTACTTCAAACTAGGGCACGGCCGGTTCTTTGTTTTGCAGGACGCTCGTTCCTATGTTCATAATCATCGGCATAATAATTGTTATGGGCTGTGTCATTGGGGGATTCCTGATGATCAACGGCCCGCTTGGCGTTCTGGTGCAGCCATCGGAATTCGTCGTGATCGGCGGCGCCGTCATCGGAGCGACCATTGCCGCGAACCCGTTGAAGTTCCTGATGCGGATCGTGGCAAACCTGCCCGTCGCGCTGAAGGGTTCGCCATACAACAAAAATACATACTCCGAAGTGCTGCGAATGCAGTACGAGGTTTTTGTTAATTCAAAAAAGGGCGGCTTGCTTTCGATCGAAGAGGATGTCAACAATCCGATGTCGTCGTCGATCTTCACGCAATATTCATCTTTTGTCGCCAACCATCATGCGGTCGATTTTTTCTGCGACGCAATGAAGATGCTCGTCAACGGGGCCTGTTCGCCGGAAGAACTTGAGATCATGCTCGAATCTGAGCTTGAGACGCATCACGATGAAGGAGCGATAGTTCCGCAGCTTCTTCAGCGGGCCTCTGACGCACTTCCCGGATTGGGCATCGTCGCAGCCGTACTCGGCATCGTTGTCACAATGCAACATCTTGACGGGCCGCCGGAAGAACTAGGACATCACGTCGGGGCGGCCCTGGTCGGCACGTTCCTTGGCCTTCTGCTCTCATACGGATTTCTTGCCCCGATCGCGGCCAACTTGGAGAATCTTGCACACGATGAGGCAAAGTATTATGGCTGTCTAAAGGCCGGTTTGGTCGCTTTCGCAAACGGCGCCGCACCGATGACCGCAGTAGAGTTCGCACGCAAGACCATCTTCAGCTTTGACCGCCCGCCATCAAATGAGCTCGAACCGATGCTCAAGGAAATAAAGCCGCGATAGGCGGTATAGATATTTAGCAATGGCCGAAAAGAAAGAAGAGCCAAAACCGCCGCGACGGCGCGTTAAGAAAGCAAAAGGCCACGGCGGACACCACGGCGGGGCATGGAAGGTGGCTTACGCCGATTTCGTGACCGCGATGATGGCACTTTTCCTGGTCCTGTGGCTGGTCTCACAGG
>JADLDC010000013.1 GCA_020846885.1 Acidobacteriota bacterium
ATCACGATGAGGTTGAAGTATGGCAAGGCCGTTGGTCCTTTCGCTTGACGGTGAGGAGTTTCCTGTAAATCTCACAAAGATCGACCGCGACAAACTTTACGGGTCGGTCACTGTAGAGGCGTTCGACGAAGACGGGGATGAGGTCTTTCTGCGTGTGCTTGCCTATGATGGGAAGACAATAATCGATAAGGGCGGAACGGCACTGGCGACCGTGACCGAGCAGGGAGATTCTATACCGCGGAACCGTTTGATCGCGGTAAGTTCGGACGGGGAAGAACTGGAGCCAGTGCCATCGTCGTTCTCGGCCCCAAACCTATTGCAGCCGGCAACGGTTGAGGATTATCTTTCACACACGGTAAAGACCGTTTATGCCCTTGAGGCCGCAGAAGAGGGTGAACTGGACCATCTGCGTGATTCGTTGTCCGACGGCCGTATCTATAAGTTTCCATTCAGCTATCGCGGCGGCCTCGAATATGACGGAGCGTTTCTGATCGGGAACACGGAAGGTATTTTTATGATCGTTGGTCAGCCTGCGGTGTTGAAGTTCCTGAAACTCGGCCAGGCGGCGGTGCTGGAGCCGGCTGAAGAGCAAGAGGTCGCGGTCGATGATCTGGATTTTGATCTTTTGTAGTGGTAAGGGGTTACGCCCTTACTACGTGCGGGCTTCTGAAAGAGACTTGCGTGACGATAGACAGGACCACGAAATGCACCAGGTGAATACACGAAAGGTCACGAAAAATGAAGAACCCAGCCGCTAACGCGCGGGTGGTACTGACAAGAAGCGGGCGTCTGCAAGTAGGGGTCAATATGCCCATAAACATTAGTAACGAAAAGCAAAGAGACGCCGTTGTTGCGATGGAAGGCGTGCGGCCAAAGCGTGATGTTCGCTATGTGGATGAGGAGATGAACGCTGTCTTCACCCGTCGGCTTTTGAAAACGGACGTGACGCACGAACTGCCGGAGCTGATGAAAAAACTGCCGAGCTTCGAAGATGTTTCAGAGGCATTGGTGGACGCTGACCCGGAGATAGACACCGAAAATTTTGGGATGTTCTTGACCGAGACGTCACGTGTTTACGTCGGTGAAAGCGGGATAGTTCATTCGGTCGAGGAATATGAGGTTGTAACGAATCCGGACGGAACTGAACGCGAACGCCGGCCGCGAAAGAAGGAACCGCAAAATATCAATACAGATGTACCGCTTAAGTGGACCGGTAAATTTATTAAAAAATCTGATGCGGTTAAGCGCTTTGTGTTTGCGGGGAAGAAACAGATCGCGCACATCAACGGCCTGACCTTTGACTTTCTTTTCGAGATAGCCAAGAAGCTCCATGATGAAGACTCGCTGCTGCTGCTGCGTGCAGGCGAGCATCGTGACCGGCCGCTGATAATGAACCGCGGCGGCAAGCCGTACAACGCATTTCTCGAGGGCCGGATCGAAGGCGATTCGTACTGCTTGATCATGCACCTCTCGAATATGGAACTGAAGAGGCCCGTACCGAAATCCGATGACAGCGGGCCGGCGAGGGCGAAAACCAAGGACTCGGAGAAGCCCGAAGATAAAAAGAGATCGAAGCGTACGAAGGCTGCAGTGACGGATCCTGACAACGCGGCCGGTGAACCGAAGAAGAGCAAGGCAGCAAAGAAAGAGGCCGTGGTTTCAAAAGCCGGTACGAAAACGAGGAAATAATGAATCTCGATTACGACGAATCCAGATTTTCCCGCAAGAAGGGCGATTATTTTATCGGCCCGGCTACGGCGCTGTTTGATGCAACTCTCCATCCAAAAACGCTTGATTACAAACGTCGCCTGAGCGGGCAGATGCGGCCGCTGTCTGGCGAGGATATTTTTCGCATTCCGAAGACGACAGGATATTTCGGAACCCGCAAATACGACGGCGAATTTGCGCTGCTCGCCTTTGACGGTAAAGAGATCATTTCGGTAAATCCGGGCGGAACGGTGCGCGGCGGGCTCCCGTGTTTTGAGGAAGCGGCAAAACTGCTGGCCAAGGCAAAGGTGAAAAACTGCCTTCTTGCGGCCGAGATCTATTCGACAACAAAGGCTGAGCAGCGACACCGCATATATCAGGTCGTAAAACTGCTGCGGTCGCCTGCGTCGGAAGCTGAATTGAAAAAGCTAGGCCTGGCGGTCTTTGACATTGTTGAGCTCGATGGAAAACCGGTCGAATCTGTTGCCGACGTTTATAAGCTGCTAGATAAGTGGTTCGACGGAGGAAAACTTGTTCAT
Organism: Acidobacteriota bacterium; assembly: GCA_020846885.1. Lineage (GTDB taxonomy): Bacteria > Acidobacteriota > Blastocatellia > Pyrinomonadales > Pyrinomonadaceae > OLB17. The sequence continues at coordinate 2,247 of JADLDC010000013.1, forward strand.
TCTGCCGAGCACAGGATATTAAAGGACCTTGATGCCGTATCCGAGCTTTTTGCCGAATGGGTGATCGGTGAAGGTTCCGAGGGGCTGGTTGTCAGACACGACCAGGCAGGCTGGTTTAAGATCAAGGTCCGCCACAACCTTGATGCGGCGATCGTCGGTTTTTCAGAAGGCTCCGAGGAACGCAAAGGGCTGCTCCACGATCTGCTCGTCGCCGTGATGCGCGACGATGGAACGTTTCATGAATTTGCCCGCGTCGGCGGCGGGTTTACCGAAGAGGACCGTCGTACCCTCGCCGATAATCTTCGTCGGCGGATCGTGCCGTCGGATTATGTGGCCGTAAATAACGACTACGTCGCGTACGAAATGATCGAGCCCGGGCCGGTCATTGAGATATCGTGCCTTGACCTGATCTCAGAATCCTCAAAAGGTGATCCGATCAACAAGATGGTGCTTGATTGGGACGGCAAGGCATACACCGCACTTGCGCGAATGCCGCTTGCCAGCGTCATTTCGCCGCAGTTCGTCCGCATTCGCGAGGATAAGGAAGCAAATCCGCAGGACGTCAATATCCGCCAGGTCAGCGAGCTTGTCGAGGTTCCTGACACTGACAAAT
>JADLDC010000014.1 GCA_020846885.1 Acidobacteriota bacterium
AGGATGGCCGAGATCGCCCCTCCCGCGCGGCCGGGGTTGCTCACAAATGGCAGTTGGCATAATCATTCACGTCTCGGTCGGGTCTGAAAAACGCACCGAATTCTTCGCGGAACCGCGCCTGAGCATCGGGGCCGATGAGACGTGCGATCTTCAAATTCACACTAAACAGATCGAAGCCGCGAGTAAATGGATCGAACTTGAGAATGCCGATGGTGTTTTCCGGGTCATCGACTTTGACCAGAAACTTGCTTTTTCGATCAATGACCGGCCCATCCGGCGGTTCATTGCTATATCTGATGGCGATGTGCTTCAGATCGACGGCACTGATATTTCTTTCGCATTCTTCTCGCTTTCTGAAAAGCCGACGCTGATCACAACAAATCGCGACCAGCCGGTCATCGCACAGTTTATCGAGGAAGCGGCGCTTGAGTCGGCCGTTTCGCCAAAGCGGGATGACGCAAAGACATTTCTTCGCGAATTTACACGCGAACTGTCACGCGAGATATCGGTCACGACCAAGCTTATCGTGCTTGTGCTTGCGCTCGGTTTTATTACCGGTGTGCTCTACCTGGGCTATGCCGTCAACCGCGAGCTAAAGGAAAGCCGGACGGTCGCCGAAAAACAGGCCGGCATAATCCAGCAGCTTGAAAAGCAGCTCGGCATTGCCAGCGAACAGCTGACCGAGATCGACAAGTCGAACAAGAAGCTGATGGAGACGGTCTCGCTTGCGCCAAATCTGCGGATCGCGTACGGTTCGGGCGTTTGCCTCATCGTCGGTGTGTATGACCTGGTCGATCGGACCACAGGGCGGCAGCTTCGCTATCCCGACCCGCGGGCATTCAATATCGAACCGCTCGAGCCGGGCCAGTCGGAGGACCCGAATCGCCAGGCCGGGCCGGTCATTGGCCTGACCACCGAAGGCGGCGGAAGCCCGGTCGAATATGATTTTATCGGGACCGGCTTTCATGTCGGCGGCGGCTATATCGTGACAAACCGCCACGTGCTGCAGCCATGGACGGAAGATGATGCCGTTAAGGCAATGATGTCCTCGTCGAACGGCCGTGCGCGGGTCAAGCGGCTGGTCATTTATTTCCCAAATTATCCGCAGCCGTTCCCGCTGAAGGTCCGTGAATACGGCCAGCGCGAAGACCTCGCGATCGCTACGGTCGATCCGGCGACATTGCCGCCTGACGTTCCTGCACTGCCGCTTGAAACTGATTCTGAAGCGGCAACGATCGGCAAAACAGTTGTCACGATCGGCTATCCAAGCGGCCCTGACCGGCTGCTTGCGATGGTCGATGAAAGCGAGGCAAAATCTATCAACGAACGCTTTGGGAATTCGCGTCAGAATCTGATCAATTTTCTGGCCCAGTCCAAAAAGATCACGCCGCTGACGACGCAGGGTTCTATCACCGACCTCGATTCGCGGCGGATCGTGCATGACGCCAAGACCGCCGAAGGCGGCTCCGGAGCTCCGCTATTCGGGCAAACAGGCGAGGTGATCGGCGTAAATTTCGGCGTGTTCACCGAGAACACCGCCTCGAACATGGCCGTTCCGATACGCTTTGCCATCGACCTGCTGCGAAAAGCAGGCTGGAAGCCGCCTGACGAAGTGAAACAGGAACAGCAGGCCGACCAGAACTCAAATTCGAACACGAACACGACCGCCCAAAAGTAGGCCGCCAGGGATAAACACGGCGGCCAGTCTTTTCAATTATGGACAACCTGGTCTTTTCGAACATGCTTCACCGGCCCGCGCGAACTCTTGTCAGCGTGGTCGGGATAGCTGTGGGCGTGCTCCTGATCGTGTTCACGGTGGGCCTGGCGAACGGCTCGATCCGCGAGCAGGCCTCGCGCGAAGCGAATGTCGGTGCCGAGATATTCTTTCGCGCATCGGGCTCGAAAGGAATGAGCGGGTCGGAATCATTTCGGATCCCGGAAACGATGACGCCCGACCTGTTGACGGTCGAAGGCGTGCGGTCAGCGGTCGCTATCGGACAAAACTCCGTTGACGCGCCCGACAACAATACAGGCAAGCGGCTTGTGGACGGCGTCCGGTTTGATGAGTACGCGGCCATCTCCGGCCTGCGGCTGATAGAAGGCCGGCCATTCACCGCCGGCAAGGACGAAGTGATAATCGACACCGCCTGGCAGAGGCAAAAGGGCCTGAAGGTCGGAGACACTTTCCCGATATACGAACGTCCGTTCACCATCGTCGGCACGTACGAACCGGCAGGCGGCGCACGGATCAAAATGCCTCTTTTAACAATGCAGGCCCAACTTGGCAGCGAGGGCAAGGTCTCGTCGATCCTTGTTTCTGTCAAACCCGGCTATACCGCCGACCAGGTCGCGCAGCACCTGCAGGACCGCTTTCCCGACAATCAGATCATACTTACCCGCGACCTCGAAGAACTTTACATGGCCGGAATTCCGGCACTGAATGTTTTCCTGAACGTATTTATCGGCGTGGCCGCGGTCATCAGCGCTCTTGTTATTTTGCTGACGATGTACACCACCGTCACCGAACGGACACGCCAGATCGGGATAATGAAATCGCTCGGAATGAGCAATGGACGCATTGGCTGGATAATCACGCAGGAAGCCCTGCTGATCAGCGTTTTGGGAATCGTCCTGGGCATATTGCTTACGTTCGTTCTCCGCTTCATCCTCACGCAAGTTGTTACCCTCGAAGTGGAATTGAGCCCGATTGTCATTCTTATTACTTTAGTGGTCGGCCTCATCGGCGGTGCCGCCGGTGCCCTTTATCCGGCACTGCGTGCGGCCCGGCTAGATGCGGTCGAAGCACTAAGCTACGAATAGGCCGGCCTTAACTAAAATTTATGTATAAGATAGTAAGCGTACTCCTGTTGCTGTCCGCGCTTGCCGCCCCTGCCCTTAGCCAGCGTAAAAAGGCGGTCAAGGCCGAGCCTCGGGCCTACACGGTCAAAGGCGATGCTCCCGCCAAAGCTCCCGCCGCGTCGTTTACGGCCCCGCGCATCGGTATAACGGTCGAACGCTATACCAGCAGCTATGACATCCGCGAGGACGGGACGGCGCGGCAGACCTTTGAGGTACAGCAAAAATGCGAGTTCGAATCATGCCTTGGCCGCGTCAAGAACCTCAAACAGGAATTCAACGGCGAAACGCACAATATCCGCCTGCTTGA
>JADLDC010000015.1 GCA_020846885.1 Acidobacteriota bacterium
CGGCCCTGGGCATCGATAAAGCGCTTCTCAAGCTGTTCGTTTATTTCGGCGCCCGTTGGTTTTGGCTGATTGAAGTAGGTCGCGAGTATCTCGTTCTGATTTGAATCGAGATACGGCAGGTTGTAGCTTTTCCCATCGGCGGCCGACCAGGCTTGTGTCGGGGCGGCGTGGAGAGGCGGGAACGAGTCTTCGCGAAAGCTGACGGTCTTTGAGTTTGGATCGACAAAGCCGTGTTCACGCGTCGATGCAAGCGCCTGTTCATACGCCGCAAGCATCTCGTCCAGCGTCTGGAATCGCTTGTCCTGCTGTTTTTCCAGCGCCCGCTGCAGCACCGCCTCGATCGCCGGCGCCGGGGGCAGATCGAACGACGCGAATGACGGCATCGCGGCCTGCATGTGCTGGAACATTATGTTGGGCATCGAACTGCCGTCGAATGGCAGATGCCCGGTGAGCATCCGGTAAAGTATGACGCCGATGCTGTAAATATCCGATCTGGCGTCAACGTTCTCGTTGTCCCACTGCTCCGGCGGCATATAGTGCGGCGAGCCGAGTAGGTTCGTGGTCTTTGCAAGGATGAGCGAAGAAAAAGATTCGGTATTTTTTATCTTCGCCAATCCGAAGTCGAGCACCTTCACCGCCTGCGCCAACGGTGCGCCGCGGCGAAGCATCACGTTCAGCGGTTTTAGGTCGCGGTGAGTAATGCCCAGTTTGTGTGCCGCACTGACACCCATCGCTATCGGCTTTAGGACCTCAAACGCCCGCGCCGGAGTAAGCGCGCCGTCCTGCCGCAGCATTTCTTCCAATGAGATGCCGTCGATGTATTCCATTACAAGGTAAAGCGTGTCGGCCACCTCGATACCGAAGTCAGTGACCGAGACCACATTCGGATGCTGGACCGACGCGACCAAAATGGCTTCCTGCGTAAAACGGACGAGAAGCGAGGGATCGGATTGAACGACCTCGGGCGAGATGATCTTAACGGCGTGCGTGGATTTTAGATGGACGTGCTTGGCACGGTAAACCGAACCCATTCCGCCCTTTCCGAGCCGTTGTTCGAGCGTGTATCGCTTGTCCAAAGTGACACCGCATTTGTTCGATACCATCAGCAGCGAATTGTCATTTGGACAATAGTTGCTGCTGTCATCAAAGCAAAGACGACAATTTGGACACTCCTTCATAAACGGCGCGGGCCTAAATTATACTGACGCGATCTCGCGGTATTTTTTTGCTATTTCCTTTGGTTATATTTTATGTAGAACTGGTTCACCTCACTGCGGCCGGTGTCCTTTGTTCCAACACCGAGGGCCCCGATCGGATAGGTATTGTTCTGGTCCTCGATGATCCCGATCACGAACGTTCTGCCAGTTTCGCTGTCTTCCAGCCGAACGCGAAATATGTTGCCGCTGCCGGAAATGATCAGATTAAAGTATTTGCGATTGCTGATGGTCCCGGAGTAAGAACTGATGCTGACCGGCGCAAGCGTCTCGGCGACGCTGCCATTCTTGACCACGTAGCCGCTGAGCATATACGGCTGGGCCGAGGCCGAACCGGTCAGTTCGATCAAGTAATAATTTCTTGGATCAACGGCCCGGACGACAAATCCAACGGCGCCGTTATCCAGTGACCGGAGCGTCGTTTTCAATTCAAAGTCCTTGTAATAGTTGTATCTTTCGTTTTTAAGCAAAGCGACGCCGGGGCCGTTCACAAGCATACGCTTATTCTCGACCTTCCATCCCGCCGGCAGATCCCATTCGCCAGCGAGCCAGTTGGCCAGAAAATCCTCGGTACTGGTCGTTCTTGTCAGCACGATCGGTACCTCGTTCCGGCCCGAACGTGTTTCAAGCTTGGCGACCGATGCTTCGGATATGTTTAGTTCGCGGGAAACGGGTTTGTATTCGACATCGGCCGGCCTGACCTCGATCCTGTAATCGCCTTCCTGCATTTGGCCGATCGCGGCCGTGCCGTTCTCGATCGGTACCATACAGTAACCATCAACGCCCTGGGTGCCCGTTGCCGTGTTCTTTCGCACGCGGGCATAACGTACTTCGCCGGCCTTTACATTCGTCGTTACAAAGATGTCATAAGTTATCGGCGCCAGGTTTACGGGCACGGTCACCAGGCTTTGCCGGGCGACATTGATCTCGGATTCTTCAGTAACATATCCGCCGAGCGAAACGGTGAGCGAATATTTGCCGGGCGGCACGTTCTCGAGCGTGAGCACTCCGTTATCATCGGTCTTGCGTTCCTGGCGGTATTTGCCGCCGCCCAGAGGCTTGATGGAAACCTCTGCATTTGGCTGAACGGTCGTGATCGCCATGCCGGAAATACGTTGATAACGCACCTCGGGCACCTTTACGACCTTTATGACCTTCTGGATCCGAACCCGCGTCTTTGGCCTGCCGTTACCGGTTTCGTCGATCTGTCCGGCGGCATAGCCGGAAAGAAACACAAGCTGAAGAGCGGCAACGACGGCGATCGAGAATTTATGGGCGCGTGACATAGCTGGTTAAAAATGCATAAGGAGTGTAATGATCATATTGAACATAACACTCCTATGTTGCCCAACAAAGGTTCCAGCCGATCAGAACTGGTATTTCAAAGCGAGTTGAACCCTTCGCCCCGGCGTGACCGTATCGACCGCACGGCCAAAGCCGGGTGCTTCGAGAAAGCGGACCGGAATGGCGAAGTTCGCCCTGTTCAGGAAGTTGAACACCTCAACCCGGAATTGCAGATTCTGCCGTTCGGTAAAAAAGAACCTCTTTGAAAAGGCAAGGTCCAGATCAACAAGCGACCTGCCGCGGAACGTGTTGCGGGCAACCGATCCGCTGGTGCCGACCGCCGCAAGCATCGACTGAAGCTCGGTCGCCGACGAGGCCGAAGAAAGAAGCACGATCGGGTCATTGCCGTCATTGGCCGTTATCAATGATGTGTTATCAAGCCGATCCGTCAAATTGCCGTCCAGGTTCACATCGAAAATGCTATTGACCGTAAACGGCTGACCGGTCCGAAAACGTCCGGCGCTTGCGAACTGCCAGCCGCCAAGAAATGCCCGGGTAAGGGCCGAAGCATTTTGAAGCCGCGGCAGGTCGTACACGACCGAATAGGAAACCTTGTGCCGGGCATCAAAATTAGACGGGCCGTATTCGCCGCCAAACGTCAGGCTGTTCTGCGGAAGGGCAGGCGATCCCGCAAGGTCGAAAACATCCGAGACATCGTCCTTCGCATTGCCGAGCGTGTAATTTGCCTGATACTGCAGCCCGTGCGAAAGACGCCCGCGGACCTGGAACTGCAGCGAGTGATACTGCGAGCGGCCCGTCGTTTCAAACTGCATTATCGGCCCGACATTGTTTGCCGCGCCCGAGCCGTTGCTTGGCCGTCCCTGGCCGGCAAGCAAAGCGGCGAGTGAAGTTGATGGATCATAGCTGAATCCGCGAAGCGTCGGTACGCTCGAAAAGTACGGCGGAGCGTTCGGCACCGTTGATTCGAACGACAGCAGGCTGAGTTCGTTAACGCGCAGAATGTAATTGCTTCCCAGATTCGGTGTCGTGAACCGCAGCAGGTCGCGGCCTGTTGTGCCGACATACGAGACCGAAAGAAACGTGTTGCTGTGTCCAAGCTGCTGTTCCACGCCGACGAAATATTGATGCGCCAGCGGTGAATCAAGCTCGCGCGCCGGCAGTGTCGCACCGAAAGGCGAACCAGATCGGATGCTGCCTGGCGAACCCGTTTGATTAAGCGGGAACAGTGTTGCGAGGACCGAAAGCGGCACTCCGCCGTTAGATCCGATGCTCGATGTGTTCAGCGTGCCGGGCACGACCGCGGGGACCTGCGGATTGTTGGGCGGCGTCAGCAGGTTGAACACGAATCCGTTATTGTTCGGCGAGAGCGTGAACGGGCAGAATGCATCCGAGATCCTGAACAGATAGCAGGGAAGCCCGCCGCCGAAATTGACGGTCGTAAACGTCGGAAAGACGTTGCGTGATTGGCTGACGACCGCGCCGAGGATCTGATCATAATATAGTCCATAGCCGCCGCGGATCACTGTCGATGGCGTGGGCGAATACGCGATCCCGAATCTCGGCGCAAGGTTATTCCGGTCGGCCTCAAATATCGAATTACGTCCGTCGATGAATGCCCCAAACCCGGCGACCTGCGGCGGAAGAGCAGCCGCGAACGTGCTTTCTATCTTGTCGTCCGCTTCTTTTGGCGCGGTGTTGTATTCATAACGGAGGCCATAGGACACGAGCAGATTCGGCCTCACGCGCCAATCGTCCTGTGCAAAGAAATTGAGCTGGTAATAGCGAAGATCTATCTCCGCATTATTGCCCGGAGCGACCAGGCTCTGGAAATAGCCGGTCGGCGCTCCGGCGGCGACGAGGTCCAGCGGGCTGATGAAATTGCCAAGGTTGAGTGAGCCGACCGGCGTCGGGGTGCCAACGACGCCGCCCTGAGAGAGTACTGTTTCAGTTACAGGAATCGCTCCGCCGGTAAAGTTGGGTGCGCCATAGAATGTCACGACCGGCCGTGAGTTTCTTGGCAGATCGCTTTGCAGCTGCGTGTGCCTGATATCGGCGCCAAAGGCGAGATTGTGCCCCTTGAACGCGCTCGAACGGAGCGTGTCCGCGAACTGCAGCGTATTATTAACGCGCCCTTGGGGGAAATTGAAAACGTCAACGCCAACGGGACTAAAACCGCCGATGATGACTTGCCCGATCGCGCCAAGTTTTGGCTCGGTCGCGGGATCGATGGTCCGATAATCAACGACGCTGCCCGAACCGGGAACGGTGTTATTCGAAAGCGACGGTGCATTAAGCAGAAATGCGTTCTGCCCGCCGAATGCGGAACTGGGCACCATGAAACTTGTATCGCGGATCTCGTCAAACCTTAGCCGCGTACGGCCCCATGAAAATCGCAAAAGATTTGTCAGCGTGTCCGAAACGTCGCCGGTCAGATAGGTTGAAAAATTATCTGTCCGGACCCGCGGTTTCAAACCGGAAAAGATGGCTCCGCCGGTTACCGGCAGTTCCTTTGAATCATTTGTAAAATTGTAGCGTGCCGTCAGCGTCTGCAACCGGCTGCCGAACATCGAAAAATAATGATCGACCTTGCCCGAAAGTACCAGGCCGCGGCCATCCGCCGACAGGAGCTGGGTCAACGTATTGCGGCCATAAACGCCGTTCGGATCGTTCGGGAAAGGGAACAGGCTGAAGATCAGATTGCCCGATTCGGTTGTCGGCCGCAGCAGTCGTTGAGTGGCACCGATAGTTGTGATGCCCGTTGCCCCGCTGTTCAAAAAGCCGCGCTGCTCGACGGTCGGCACGGCGAAATGTGATTCGCGCGTTGCGTTGAGCACCTGGCCTTCTGCCGCGACAAAGAAAAAGGTCTTCTCTTTTACTATCGGCCCGCCGAGGACGCCGCCGCCCTGAAACAAGGTAAGCGAATCCTGATCGCCCGCCGGGTTTTGCACGGTCAAAGGGGCACCGTCAAGTTGTACCGGGCGCCCGCCGGCCGTCAATGGCGTCGGAGATGTGTCGCCCTTGAAATCAAAAAAGTTCCGGGCGTTCAATTTATCCGAATTGAAGAAACCGTAGAAGGTGCCATGAAATTCGCTGGTGCCTGACTTTGAGACGACATTTACCTGGCCGCCCATATTTCTGCCGTATTGGGCGGGGGCAAGCAGCGTGATTATCTGAAACTCCTTGACCGACTCGATCGGCTGAGGCACAAGCGAGAAAAATCCCTGCCGCCGGACGCCGATGTCCTCGTCGTTGTTGTCCGAGCCATCGACCATGAAATTGTTGCTTCGCGAATTAAGGCCGTTGACCGAGAATTGCCCCGATGTGCCCACGCCCGGTCCAACGCCGGGGCCGACCGAACTTCCGATCGGTTCCGGCGCCGCTGTCACGCCGGGGACAAGCAACGCCAATTGATCGAACGAGCGGATCAACGTTTTGCCGCCAAGCGGGATCGAACGTACTTCGGTCTCGGTGAAAGACGCTCCACGTTGCGTTTCCAATGGAATACCGGCCAGCGTGTCGGTCGAGACCGGAGGCGGCGGTGTGGATGTCGGCGTGACGTTAGCGGCGGTCGTGTTTCGCTGAAGCACTTGCGGCGGAATAAAGTCGTTGAACATCCCGAGCGATGCCTTTTCGTACCGGATCGACCTGTCCTGATAGCCGTCAAGCGAGATAACGATGTTGTAGCTGCCCGGCGGAATATCGGGCCTGACGAAATAGCCTTCACTGTTTGTGATCGCGGTCCCGATCGGGACCTGCGTGTCGGCGCTTACAATTCTTACGCGAGCATTGACCGCGGGCGTTTTGTTGTTATCAACGTAAACGAATCCCTGCAGCCCGGCGGTGACATTGCTCTGGCCATAGGACGCAGTTGCGAACAACACCGTTCCGACGATCAACAACGCGTACAATTTGATAATGAAATAGATTTGCGGACTGTGAACTGAATTTCCTCGATTCCTCATTTTGATCCCCTTCGATCGGTTCGACACCATATCGGTCCGATGATCTGTGCGGAAGCATCAAACGGGTGAGGTCTATCGTGCGTTCGCGAATTGTTTTGCGCCGACTCAGGTCTCTAACGATCGCGGTGCCCCGCCCCTTGGCCTGTCCAAGATCGATGTACGATCCTGCGTTTCAGGCCTGGCATCCGGCGAAACCGAGTAGAGCGCGCTGAAAATAGCTTCGTCGCATCCGTTCGAGTCTGATCGATCGCGATCATCTGCGGAATAGATGCGGATATTGCTGGACGCTTAGGTTCCGAACTTAAGGACGGAGTACTGGGGGAAAATTTGCGGAGGAAAAATGAGAAAGTTTGAGGGAAAGAAGATCTAAGCGCGTCGGCGGACGCTCGAAACTACGTTTAGAACAACACGTGGGTGGAACTGATCTCGTAAACCATAAAGAGTCCAAAGCCGAGGCTGAAAAGGCCTGCCGCACCGCGGATGATCATCTCACCGCGAAGAGAGCGCTTTGCGATCGACTGAAGCGGAACGCCGATCAGCAGGCTCATCAGCATCATTCCGCCGATCGAACCGATCCCGAAGATGAGAATATACGCCAAAGCCGCCGGAAC
>JADLDC010000016.1 GCA_020846885.1 Acidobacteriota bacterium
ATGGTGAATTTGGACCAATCAGCATGATCCGATCCCAAAATCGTTCTCGCCCCCGGCAGGATTCGAACCTGCGGCCTACGGCTTAGAAGGCCGTTGCTCTATCCAACTGAGCTACGGGAGCATAAAAAGAGCAATCATCAATCTTAGCGAGTGCCAATTGCTTAGTCAAACCACAATTTCAGCCAGAACAGTGCTCCGAGCAGCAGACAGAATATCAATACGCCAAGAGTGATAAAGAATGCGAACCAGGCTTCGCTTTTGAATAAGAATTTAGGCAGCTTCACTTTTTTCACCACGCACAACGGCGATCATTTGTTCAAAAACTTCAGCGAGGTCAAGCTCACTGGTGTCGATCACAACGGCATCCTCAGCGATCGTAAGGGGCGAATCTTCCCGAGAAACATCCCGTTGGTCTCGTTCATTTATTTCAGCCAACGTCTGCTCGTATGTCGAGATCCGGCCTTTTGCACGATCTTCTTCAAATCGGCGTCGGGCGCGGGCTTCGGGCTTTGCGGTCAGGAAAAACTTGATGTCAGCCTTCGGGAAAACAACGCTGCCGATATCCCGGCCCTCGAGAACACAGCCTTTTGGGGCCGATTCGCCGATCTGCCGTTGATGCTCGGCCATTGTCCGTCGTACAGCGGAGTTGGTCGAAACGATCGAAGCCGCCTGGGCTACCTCGAGCGTGCGGATCTCAGCCGAAACGTCTTCGTCGTTCAGGAAGACCTTCAGCGAATCAGGTTCGCCGATCAACTCAATGCGTGCCTTCCGGGCGAGTTCAGCGGCCGAATCCTCATCCGTAAGGCCCAACTTGTTTCGGACGACCGCCAGGGCAACGGCGCGATACATCGCGCCAGTGTCCAAGTAAAGCAGGCCCAGCTCTTTTGCAAGCAGCTTGCCGAGCGTCGATTTGCCCGCACCGGACGGGCCGTCAATAGCGATGATCATGGCTTTCCCAATCGTCTACGCTCCGCCAGAGGCAGGTTTTCAAAAACGAGCAAGTATGAGCGCGATATTAGGTCCTCGATCTCCTCATCGCGCAAGGCGTTCGGTTCGTCGATCGCGATCCAATGGTAACGGGCGACATAGGGTGCCGGAATTATGCCGGGCCGCTCGACAAGTTCCGCAAATTTTTCCGGCGTGCACTTGAAAGAGAACTTGCCCGCAGGTTCATTAAGTCCTGCTGCGGCAAACATCTTTCCACCCACCAGGAAACAAAGGTCCTTTCCCCATTTAACATCTTCCGTTGCGTGAGGGAACGAAAGACACATTTCTTTGAATTCTTCTATATTCATTGTCACCTTGTGTCTTCAGTCGTTTGGTCAAAGCGCAAAACACAAGAAACCGCAAAATACTAATTTATCACTTGCCGCATCGCTTGGAGAACCGCCGGAATGTCATCCGCGGATATATCGCGATGTGTGACCATACGGATAGAGTGATCCCAGCCGCTCGCAAATACACCGTGACGCCGCAGCTCGTCGCAAATCTTCGTAGGAGTTTTAGCAGTTCCCGAGACGTCGAAGATCACTATGTTGGTCAACACTCGTTCCGGATCGATCACGATACCGTCGAGTTGAGCAAGCCCGTTCGCAAGAGTGCGGGCATTGACATGGTCTTCTATCAGCCGCTGTGGGCTTTGTTCAAGAGCGAGCAGGCCGCCCGCCGCGATTATTCCAGCCTGCCGCATTCCGCCGCCTAGACGTTTTCGCCATAGCCGAGCTTCGGCGATGAACACCTCGGTGCCTACCAAAATTGATCCGACAGGTGCCCCGAGCCCCTTTGAAAGACAAAACTGGACCGAATCCGCATGGCGGGTGAGGTCAACGACCGACGAACCTGTGGCAACTGCCGCATTAAAAATGCGGGCGCCGTCAATATGAACACAGATACCCAATTTATGGGCGTTTTCACATATCTCGGCACAATGTTCTGCGTTCATTACGGTCCCGCCACCCATGTTGTGGGTATTTTCCAGCCAGATCAATGCTGTCGCAGCCTCATGATCGTCACCGGGCCGATATGCTGCCGATATGTCATCCCACGTTGGATGTCCGCTCCCATCCGAGCTTCGCACTGTCCGAAACGTCACGCCGGATAGGATTCCTGCCATTCCAAGCTCAAAGTTAAAGACATGCGACCGCTCTTCGGCGATTACTTCCTGGCCCGGCCGTGTATGGACCTTGACCGCGATCTGGTTGCCCATTGTTCCGCTGGCAACGAACAGGGCAGCCTCTTTTTCAAAGATCTCTGCCGCCCGCTGTTCAAGGCGGTTGATGGTCGGGTCTTCGCCATAAACGTCGTCGCCTACCTCAGCCGAGGCCATCGCGGCGCGCATTTCAGGCGTGGGTTTTGTTACCGTATCGCTTCGGAGATCGATCATTGGGTGTTCGGCGCTATAAACACTCTTAATTGTGCCACGAAATACGGCCGAACAAAATTTGCCGTAGGCGATTTGGCCCCCAGGCCCGCTGCTACTATAATCGCGGGAGTTCGATACCCTGCTTGTTCGATCAATTTAAATCGGGAGAAAATTTTGATGATGCGACGATCTCTGATTCAAAGTATTGTGCTTTTACTCAGTGTTTTTGGCCTGACCGTGATAGGCCAGCAGCCTGGTGCGCCGGGGTTGCCAACCGGAAAAGGCACAGTTGTCCTAAAGGCTGCCCGGGTCATTGACGGAACTGGCGCCGAGCCGATACGGAACGGCGCGGTCGTGGTGACGGACGACAAGATCGTTGCGGTCGGGCCTGCCGCTAGTGTCGCCGTTCCGGCCGGGGCAAAAGTCATTGACCTCGGCGACGCGACGCTGATGCCGGGCTTCATTGACGCTCATACGCATATCATTGGCCGCGTGCTGGGCGATCCTGAGGGTCAGAACTCTGCATTTCGCGACTATGATTCATTCGGTGCGATCCTGGCTGTCGACAATGCCCGTCGGACGCTGATGGCGGGATTTACCACGATCAGAAATGTCGGTGCAGGGAATTTTGATGACCTTGCCATTCGCAAGGCGATAAACGAGGGTTGGACGCCCGGGCCGCGGGTCTTGACCGCCGGGCATTCCCTTGGCATAACCGGCGGACACTGCGACGAAAACGGCTACAAGCCGGGAGCAGCCGATGGCGATTATAAGACAGGTATCGCCGACGGGCCGGACCAGGTGCGCGCCGCCGTTCGATATCAGGTCAAATATGGGGCCGACGTCATAAAAACATGCGCTACGGGCGGCGTTTTGTCGGAGGGCGATGCTGTGGGGGCGACGCAATATACCTTTGAAGAGCTAAAGGCGATGGTCGAAGAGGCCGAAAAGCTTGAACGAAAGGTTGCGGCCCATGCACACGGTACCGAAGGTATAAAGATCGCGGTTCGGGCCGGGGTTGCTTCCATCGAACACGGTTCGTTCCTGGATGAAGAAGGTGCGAGATTGATGGCTCAGAAGGGAACTTTTCTCGTCCCGACCCTGATGGCGGGCGAAACTGTCGAGCGTTTTGCCAAAAGCGGTGTGCTAAAAGGCCATCGGGCAGAAAAGGCCCTGGCCGCGGCAGCGGCAATGCGGCATGCGATCAAGCTGGCAATTGCGAACAAGATCCAGATCGCACTGGGCACCGACGCGGGCGTTATTCCGCACGGAAGCAACGGCCATGAATTCACTCTTATGGTCGAATGGGGCGGCATGCGGCCCCTGGATTCGATTACCGCGGGAACCTTTAACGCTGCGAAACTGCTTGGGCTGGAAAAGACCATCGGCTCGCTGACGCCGGGAAAGAATGCAGATATCGTAGCGGTTGCGGGCGATCCGCTTCAAAACATCAAAGCAATGGAAAGCACGATCTTTGTTATGAAGAACGGCTGGGTATATAAGGAAAAGAAGTAAGGCGGTCCGTTTTGACCTAACCACAGAACGAGAAGAATAAGACGAAAGATATGGGGCAGCTCGAAGAAAGGCTCTCACGCGGGAGCGTTTGAGCTGAATTCGTTGATATCCCAATCCGCTCTCTTTGCTCCGGCCTGGTAAGACGACTCGAGAAAATCGAGCACCATTCTGTTCGGGTCATCCGCCGTCCGGACATCGTCGTACATCAGCAGTGCCATGTGCGAGCCATTCGATTCCTGCCACGTGCCGGCCGTTGGTGAAAGTGGTTCATCCGCAAGGCCGGCCGGTTCGGGTGCCGTATATGAGTAGAATGCAGGGGCCGGAACGTTGTCGTCGCCCACTATCTGACAGTAGAGATGCAGAGTATTCTTTGTCGGCCGCCAAGCTTCAAGAGGTATTTCGGGGAAAGCTGAATTCACCATTGATCACCGCCTTTTCAAAACTGTCTTTCGAGAAATGTCACTAAGTGGACTGTAACGGTTGAATCGCAAGTACTTTTGTGCTCTTTGTGTCTTCAACTTGGTGAGCTTTGTGTTAAGAAAATCGTTAACACAAAGACCTCAAAGGGAGGACTCAAAGTTCGCGAAGGAAGAAGAGAACGGCTAGAACTGCTTCCAAATTATCTGTTACGATCCACTAGCCGCTGAAGCCTCAGTTTACCCGTTCGGTAGCCGTTCAAAAAACAACTCGTCCGGATAACAATAACCCCAGTCCTCGCCCGGTTCGAACGATCTTATGATCGGATGCGATGTTGCTTTATAGTGCTTGGTCGCGTGTTGGTTTGGCGAACTGTCACAGCACCCGACGTGTCCGCAGATCTCGCAAAGGCGAAGATGGACCCATTTGTCACCCGTCTTAAGGCAATCCTCACATCCTTCGGCACTAGCGGTTACATTGCGTATTTCTGATAAATGTGAGCAGTTTGACATAGTATTTAAGCTCCAAATGGCCGCTCGTGTCGTGCAGCCATCCTGCGGATGATATTCATTTGCGAAAAACAATTGCCGCACGATCAGGATAGTCCGTTATTATTCCATCGGGGCCGTACTGTTTCATTTTCTCAAGGTCCGCGATCTCGTTTACGGTCCACGGAACTAGTTTGATGCCATTGTCGCGGCAGTATTTAACGGTAGCAGCATCGACCAACGAATAGTGCGGGCTGTACGTATCGGGCTTGAAACCCAGCCGTTCGATGCTTTTTTCGATGCCGTCTTTGTTGCCCACGAGCAGGGCGATCTTCAGCGATGGATCGAGCTTTCTGATCACCTGGAGCGGCCGTACATCGAAAGACTGGACCTTTGAACGCCTACCCATTACCGCCTTTCTTATCTCGCGAAGAACGAGCCGGGCAAATTCGGCGGGGGGCGGCTGGAATTTTCCATCGTTCTCGGGGCCGGCCTTTATCTCAATATTGTAACGAACGAACGGGAGCCGTGCTGACCGTGTGTAGCGGTCTAGTTCTTTGAAAACCTCAGAAAGCAAGGGCTTATGGGTCTTCATCGGCACCTGTTCGGGAAATGCCGGATTTCCAAGGCTGCCGACGTCGTATTTTCTGACTTTTGAATAGGGCATCAGAAAAATATTGTGTTCTCGTTCTTTTTTCGGGTCGATCCTGCGTCCCTCGGGGTCAAGCGAGATCGCGGCCGGGAAAAACGGATCGTGCGACACCACGACCTTTCGGTCCTTGGTTATGACAACATCCAGTTCAAGCGTGTCCGCACCGAGGTCAATGGCTTTCTTGAAAGACGGAATAGTATTTTCCGGCAGGTGGCCCC
>JADLDC010000017.1 GCA_020846885.1 Acidobacteriota bacterium
CGGTCACGTTCAGGCTTGCCTCCATCGACGATGTTTCTTTTGTTTCAGGCAAAAGCAGGCCGATAATGCCGATCTTTACGCCGCCGATCGAACGGATAATATACGGCGGAGTGTCCGCAAAGATCTTGCCGGTCTTTGTATCAATGACGTTTGCACCCAGCCACTGAAATTTCGATTCCTTCATCCGCTCGCGAAGTTCGGCCGTCTTGAGGTCAAACTCATGATTGCCAAAGACCGAATAATCGAGCCCGACCATGTTCCACGCATCGATCATCTGCGCTCCCTTGTAGGTACGCGTCTCGACCGAAGGCGAAACCGTGTCGCCGCCAAGCGTCATTATTGTGTTCGGGTTTTCTTTGAGGGCCTCTTTTTTGATCGTCATCACACGGGCCAGCCCGCCGCGTTTGCCGCCATCGGCAGGCGTGAACTGATAAGTGTCGTTTAGATGAAGGATCGTTATGCGGACGGTATCATCAGCCTGAGCGCTGACGGGGAAGCGCAGAAAGAAGATGAATGCCAAAAGGCACAGGAATTTGATCTGGGTTCGCATTTTTTCATCGCCGGGCCCAAATACAGTGCGATCTTGCGCTTTTTCGGCCCGGCAATGAGAGTTTAGCAAATTTATCGCGAGGGTGACCTCGAACGGATAAACTGCATCACGTCGAAATTGACACTTACCTCATAATTTGGCGAGGAAGAATTTGGAAACTGCAGGCGTGCACTTCCGGTCAAACCGGGTACGCCTAGCGGGGCCCGTACCGACGCGCCGTTATCAAGTATCTTGAATGAAAGGCCGTCCACGCCCGGGATCGGAATTTCGCGATCTCTGATCAACCCGAATGCCAGGTCGCGCGTTTGCTGGTTGGCGACGATTATCGTTATGGAACTTCCGGCTACGATACCTGCCATCGTGACCATAGCAACGCGGCTGCCGGTCGATGAACGGTCCCATTCAGACCGAAGTTGGCGGACCTGGCGCAGGCCTTCATCGTGTGCACGGCGGACAAGGCCCTGGACGATCGGCAAACCATAGACAGCACCCGTGATATCGGAAAGGTCGCCCGGACGCGGTGTGGCCGGCCCATTGCCGCGCGGAGCGGTCCAGATAGACGGAGCGGCCGGCGGTGAAGGCCCGAAAATATCCCTCGATGGCGAGTTTGCCATCAACTCGAAGGTCGGCAGCATGAGCCGCCAATTGGGCCGCAGCATCTCCTGGATGATGCGGTTTGCCGCCATTCGAGCCTCGATCTCAGCGATAGATCTTGCTATCTCAGGATCAAGAGTGAGCTGTTGGTCGAGAAGCCTTATCGGCCGTGCTCGGTAGCCAAGTTCAAAATCACCCATACATCACCTCCTAAATCGGCCGGAAAAAACGCCGTCACAAGGGCGACGGCGCCGGTGGTGATATTTTGCATTGGCTATGACGGCTTGTGTTTCAGCTGAGTTCTTGCCTCCCAAAGCTCGGGAAAGAACTTTTTGGTGAGTGTTGTCCTTAGGTACCCGACGCCTTCCGAGCCGCCGGTACCAGGTTTCATCCCAAGCATTCGCTCGACCATCAGGACATGGTTCGACCGCCATAGAGCAAGCAATTCGTCGTGTTCGATAAGGAGATCCTGCAGAAGATAGAGTTCCGCGTATTTTTCGGGGTGAGCGAGGATCTCAACTACCGCGGCAACGCGTTCTTCGTAGGTTCCGACGGTGAGTCCGCTCCGGCCAAGAAGCGCCCAGAACTCATCCGCCAGCGAAGGTGAGTTAAATCGCTGCGTCAGGCGCTCAAACGCAAATTCATCCTCCTTGAACGTATTCAGAATGCGTTCGTCGCGGGCACCGGATAGAAACTCCAATTCGCGGAACTGCATTGATTGAAAGCCGCTGGCGGGGTTCAATTTATCGCGGAATTCGAGAAATCCGACCGGCGCCATCGATTCCAAAATGTGGATCTGCATACCCAGGACCTTTTCGATCGAGACCACGCCGCGAAGCGAATGGTTTGCCCGAAACAGGCGCCCTTCCCGGATCCAGCCAACACATCCGTCAAGTTCGTGCAGTATCTGCTTGAACCACAACTCATAGGTCTGATGGATCACGATGAACAGCAGTTCATCATGGCTCGTTGGCTCCGAAAGGGTTTCCTGCAGTTGGATCAGTTCTCGGACCTTTAGATATTTATTGTAAGAAAGCGGTGCGTTTCTGCCGTATTCGTGAGTCATTTGGGTGTCTTTAATAGGCTAATCATCCCTTATCGCCCTGTTCAAGTCAATTTTTCGCACATTTTCCGCATTCTGGCCTAAAAAGTTCTTGACACGCGATGCAAAATGGCGTTAAATTCTGATTCGTCAACCGACAATCAAACGGCAAAGCCCTTTAATCTTGTAGTTTAAGATTTCTTACTATTTGGAAGCGATGATTCCAATTTGCTTTCGAACTCGGTATCCGAGCACTTCATAAAAGGCTCGGACGAGATCGTTTGAACGGCTGAATTGTTTTCGGCTGGACTGGGAAGAACAGAATATTTTTGAAGTTTGCAGGAGGATTTAGGAAAGATGGCCAAAGCATTAGGATTGGTGAAATGGTTCAACAATGCGAAAGGATACGGGTTTATTGAGCAACCCGGCGAACAGGACATTTTTGTCCATTACAGCGCAATTTCCGGCGACGGGTACAAGACGCTGATCCAGGGGCAGGAAGTTGAGTATGAGGTGATAAACGGCCCGAAAGGCCCGCAGGCCGAAAATGTGATGAAGGTCGCCGTCTAAGCAGGCCCTGCCTGCCATGATCGCCATTTTTGAACTGGTCCCACACTGCGTTGGTATTTTCAAAAGGCGAGCCGGAGTTGTCCGGTTCGCCTTTTGTTCATATCAGCTCTTCGCCTTTCGCTCGCAGGGTCCGCCGCCATAGCTCGCGGTATGAGGCATATTTGGCAACGAGAGTGCTAAGCTGGTAACGCTGGGCATAGCTCATTGTACGGCTGTCTGATATTCGCCGAAGCAGCGCCTCAAGACGTGCACGTGCCTCGAGCGGCGGCCGCTTTGAGTTGCCGTTAAAATAGATATCGAAATCGATCTTTAACTTGCGGATGTCGTCCTCTATTCGCGTAAGCTGCTTTTCGAGGCTGGCGGCATCTTCGCTGTTCTTCCGGCCGTTGCGAAACGTCGGGTTCGGATTGAAAGCCATATTTGTTGAGGAAGCAGGACGCGCGTGGAGTGTCCCGCCAAGTAACAAAAACAACCAATCACAGCTCATTTCCAGCGAGTGTGCTTGTTCCTGCAAAAATTATGCGAAAGAAAGCATCTTCGGCCGGTAGTCGTGCGGCCATTTTGCCGTCGGTGGACGAGGTCCTGAGCACGGATGAGGCGGCGAAGCTGACTGAAGCCCTCGGCCGCGATCGGGCCGTAGCCATCGTGCGTTCTTTGCTCGCACAAAAGCGGGCCCAGTTGTTTGCGGGCGAATTACCCGCTGCCGACAGGCCGGCCCTTGTCAGACAATTGGCGGCTCAACTTGCCGAAAGCGGTGCGGCCGAGCAGCTGCGCGGCGTTCGCCGGGTTATAAACGCGACCGGCGTTGTCATACATACAAACCTTGGCCGTGCGCCGTTGTCCGACCGCGCAAAGGCAGCAATGAACGAGGCGGCGGGCTATTCTACGATCGAGTACGACCTCACAACGGGTTCGCGCGGTGCGCGGGGTGGGCAAGTAGTTAGCCTTATCAAGCTGCTGACCGGTGCCGAAGATGCCCTTGCCGTAAACAACTGTGCGGCGGCGGCCCTGTTGATCCTCTCCGTCTTTGCGGCCGGACGCGAGGTGATCGTGTCCCGCGGCGAGTTGGTCGAGATCGGCGGTGATTTCCGGATACCTGACATCCTTTCCCGCACGGGTGCCGTGCTCCGTGAGGTAGGCACAACCAACCGCACACATCTGAAGGACTACGAGAACGCGATCTCCGGCCAGACCGCGATGATCCTGAAAGTTCACCCGTCAAATTTTCGGATAAGCGGATTCACCAAATCACCATCGACAGCGGCGCTGGTGAAGTTGGCACGCGAACGAGGATTGATATTTTATGAAGATGCGGGTTCCGGGGCGTTGGTGGACTTTGAAGCAATGGGAATAGGCGGCGAACCTGTTATCTCGAATGTCGTTGCTTCCCGTGCCGATCTTGTAAGTTTCAGCGGCGACAAACTGCTTGGCGGGCCGCAGGCCGGCATCATCGCCGGCCGGAGCGATCTGGTCGAAAAACTTCGCCGCGATCCATTCTATCGCGCCCTGCGCCTGGACAAAACGATCACCGCCGCGCTCGAGGCAACGCTTGACGCATACGCACGCGATTCCGCGAGAAATGAGATACCTGTTCTCGCTATGCTGTCTGCCTCTAATGAGGAGCTAGCCGCAAGGGCCGAGCGGTTTTCGCACGCTTTGGCCAAAAAATTGGGTGAATGTTCGGCCCTTGAAATTAACCTTGCAAAAGGTGTTTCAGCCGTCGGCGGCGGGGCGGGGCCCGATGCTCCTCTCGAAACGACTTTGATTGCATTGACCCACCCGCGCCTGACTGAAACGGAACTGGAACAAATATTAAGGTCCGCTACGCCGCCGATCATCGTCCGCATCGAGGGCGGACGCGTCCTGATCGATCTACGCACACTGAACGAATACGACGAGGCTACGATGCTCGAAACGATCGCCCGCCTTTTCTAAAGATCAAAGCACGCCTAAGGCCGGCCCGCGAAAACGCCTCGAAAGCCGCCTTTGTCCAAACTCGCCTTGATTCGTGAAATTCGCGGCTTCGTTTCGTTTATTTCGTGGTGTTGATCCAGCTGCGCGGCCACGCATGACATGAAACAGATCGAAGCTAGCAAACATAGCAGCTTGCTGATCTGCTAGTGTACTGAAATAGGTGAATCGCAAATACCTTTGTGCCCTTTGTGTCTTCAACTTTGTGCTCTTTGTGTTAAAAAAAACCGTTAACACAAAGGCCACAAAGGCCGGACACAAAGAGCACAAGGAAGAAGAGATCGGCAAGATACTACTTGCAAATTGTTTGGTCAAGGCTACGAGTTTCGATTCCGGCCGGCAAAGTCGCTCATGTACTCAATCAGCCGCTCGACACCCTCAAGCGGAAAGGCATTATAGATCGACGCCCTGACGCCGCCGACCGACCGATGCCCTTTCAGCCCGATGAGGCCCCTGGTTTGAGCTTCGCGGCAAAATGCGGCATCCAGTTCTTCTGAAGGCAGGCGAAAGGTAATGTTCATCCGAGAGCGTGCCGCAGGCTCGGCGGTGCCGGCATAGAAACCGTCGCTGTTATCGATCGCCGAATACAGGAGGCCTGCTTTCTTCCGGTTGACATCGGCGATCGCCGCAACGCCGCCCTGTTCTTCAAGCCAGGAGCAGACAAGATCGATAATGTAAATGCCCCAGGTATTAGGTGTATTCGGCATCGACCCATTGTCCGCAAATGCCGCGTAGCTTAGAACGCCGCTCTGATGTCCGCGGCTGGTTTCAAGGAATTCATCTCTGATGATCACGACTGTAACACCGCTTGGGCCGATATTCTTTTGGGCGCCGGCGTAGATCATCGAATATTTTTCTATGTCGATCGGTTTTGAAAGGAGGTTTGATGATGCGTCGCAGACTACCGGCAGGCCTTCGGCTTCGA
>JADLDC010000018.1 GCA_020846885.1 Acidobacteriota bacterium
ATATTTTGATGACGAAGAATGTCATGGTCATACCGGACATCTATCTCAATGCCGGCGGCGTCACGGTTTCATATTTCGAATGGCTAAAAAATCTTTCGCACGTTCGGTTCGGCAGAATGGGCAAACGCTTTGAGCAGACGACGAATGAAAATCTGCTGCGGCTTGTCGAGGAATCAACCGGAAGGAAATTGACCGACGGCGAAATAAAGACTGTCGCCCGCGGGGCCGATGAGATCGATCTCGTCAATTCAGGACTTCAGGAAACGATGATCACGGGATATCAGCAGATCCGCGAGATATGGAGATCGAACGACCAGATCCCGAATTTGCGCACCGCGGCGTTCATAAACGCGATCAATAAAGTAGCGACGTGCTACGGCGAATTGGGCATTTTCCCTTGATCGCGACTCATGGTAAACCGAAGGCGAGGGGGACAGCAGAATGAAAGGACAGCTTAACATCGGCCCGATATTTGGCGTCCAGCTCGGACTGCATTATAGCTGGCTGGTGATAGCTGTCCTTGTTACGCTGTCGCTTGCCGGAAATTTCTCGTCTGTGAACGCACGTTGGGGTGCCGCGACGATCTGGACGACGGTGAATTAAGCTATGCCGATATACGAAACAAAATTGATCGAACGAAAAGAAATTGCCGAGGGGACAATGGCATTTCATTTTGAAAAACCGGCCGGATTTGAATACAAAGCGGGCCAATTCGGCGATTACACGCTGGTAAATCCTTCGGAAACTGATGCCGAAGGAAATATTCGCGGGTTCTCGCTGGCCAGTGCTCCGTATGAGGCTTATTTGATGGCGGCAACGCGGATGCGGGACACGGCATTCAAGCGGGTTATGAAAACTTTAGAGATCGGGACAGGCTTGATCCTTGATGCTCCATACGGCTCGTTCACGCTTCATAATAATACAAAAACTCCCGCAGTTTTCTTGACTGGCGGCATCGGGATCACGCCCGTTCGGAGCATTATTCTACAGGCCGCACATGACAAGCTGCCCCACAAGATCTTTCTTTTCAATTCAAACCGAAGGCCCGAGGATTCGGCGTTTCTCGACGATCTCGAGAAAGCACAGGAAGAGAATCCGAATTTTACGTTCATCGGGACGATGACCGATATGGCGAACTCGAGGCAGAAATGGAATGGAGAGACCGGATTTATCAATAAAGAAATGCTCTCGAAGCATATTGCCGATCTGACTGTCCCTATATATTATCTTTGCGGCCCGGCGTCGATGGTGACGGCGATGCGAAAGCTTCTGAACGACGCCGGAGTAGATGACGACAATATCCGCACGGAGGAATTCTCAGGTTATTAGACTCAGGTGCTATATGAATATCAAGATCAAAAGGGTGTATGACGAACCCGCGACAGACGACGGGAGCCGGATACTGGTTGACAGGCTTTGGCCGCGAGGGCTGACGAAGGAAAAGGCCGATGTTGACCTGTGGATGAAAGAGATCGCACCGAGCACCGAGCTTCGAAAATGGTTCGGGCACGACCCGGAGAAATGGGAGAGGTTCCGCGGCCGGTATGAGACCGAGATCCGCCATCATAGTGACCTCGTCGATGTGCTAAAGGAAAAGGCGGCGAAAGGCACGGTCACTCTCGTTTATGGTGCCCGCGACCAAAAACATAACGAGGCACGGGTGTTGAAGCAATTCCTGGAAAGGAACGAGTGATCGCTTCAATGGTCCGTGCCTCGGCAAAGATCTACCTGTCTGCATCAAAATGACCGGGCATCCGTGTCAATACTCCTGATCATGCAGACGTCTTCGTTGAGGCCTCGCGCATACCTTTTCGTTTGCGTTTTGGCGGCGGATGCGGTGAAGGGTTCCGAGTTTGATCGGCAGACATGGCTCCGCCCTCGTTTTCCCAACGATCAAGTACTTTTTTCTTGAGACGCTTTCTTGAAACAAAATCCGGCATTTTTATCAACTCCTTTTTTAGTGTTCTAATTTTGGCCCCGGTGGGTGTGCTGTTCTCTCCCGAAAGATAAACTCCCGAGGCCGCAAACCCTATGCTTGCGTGTGCGGCGGGCGGACGATCTCGACCGAGCAATGCGCCTTAGAAACGACAGCCGTTGAGACGCTGCCGAGCCTGAACCTTTCAAATGCGCTGTCAAAATCGCGCGTGCCCACGAAAATGCTGTCAGCATTCCATTTGTGAGCCTCTTCGATCAATATCCTGCTGGGTTCGCCTTTGCCCGTGAAAACCGATGTTTGCAGGCCGATATTTCCTAACTCTTCTGTTGCCCAATCGAGCATGGACTGAACTCGCGATTCTTTCTGTTGAACATATCCGCGAAGCATTTCCGCCGCCTGCGGAAGGAATGTTGAAACCCTCGCCGGAGGCAAAGGCCCTTCATCGACGGCGACCAGCTTTACCTCGGTCCCCTCGTCCCATACGCGCTGTCCGACGGAATATATTGCCTGCTCCGCCGCCGGGGAGCCGTCAACACCGATGATGATGCGCGGACCGCCAGGTTTTCTATTGGCTGTGCGGCGTGCCACACGAACCGAGCAAGTTGCGTCGGTCGCAACACTTTTCGACACGCTCCCAAGGAACAGGCGTCCTAGTGTAGAGCGGTCTTGCGATCCGATCACGGTCAGGTCAGCCTTCCAACTCTTTGCTGCTTCTATCAGTACCCACGCCGGCGTTCCGGTAACAACTTCAAAACTGACTTTCCACTCAGGGAACTGCAGCCGAAGTTTGTCCGCCGCGGCCTTGGCAAACTCACCCTTCTGTGTAATGACGCGAGCTGCGTGTGATTGTGGCTGCTGTAGCGACGCGGCGACCCTTGGCGAAGCGAGTGCCGCATTCACCATCTCGGCCGGCGACGGGTTGCTCATCAACAGGTCGCCAACTGCAATGACCTTCGCCTCGGAGTCGCGCGGAAGCCCGGCCCGCTGCAGATCATCAATTGCCGCATCGGAACTTTCCGAGCCGTCGTAGCCGATCAGTATCTTCATCGTTTTACCTCACAATCGTAAATAATTAGCAGGACTGATAAGCAAGCGATGCCGCTCCAGACCCTATTGGTTTAAGTCTATCGGTCGAACCGAGCCGAAAATAGGGAGTAAACACCTGAAACCGACGCGTGTTAATACCCGTCCGCATCTGAGGCTGTGTCACCATTTGCCGACCTGGCGTTATTTTTCGTTCCGCCAAGTGGAAACACTCGCTTACACTGGGTGTTAATACCCTTAAAGACGAGTGTAGTCTTCGGTAAGGTTATAAGTAAGGACACTCTCTGTATTTGAGGTGAAGAATAATGATCAAAGCATTTTACATTTCGGCATGGGTCCTCGTCGGTTTGGCAGCCGTCGCATTGTATGTTAGCGGCACCTTCAACGCGGCCATGCTGGTTATTTTGAGTCTAATAGTAGTAGCTCTTGTTTATGGCCTGGCCCTCTGGGCAACTCTTCGTGATACGCCTGACAAGATGCCAAAGGTATTTGAACCAAAAGACATTCATTGATGAAAGGAGGAATTATGAAAGCAGCTAAGATCTATGCATTAACGTGGCTTATTGTTTTGACCGGTTCTGTTGTTCTCTTCGGTACCGGCTTGATGAACGAAGCAATGCTTCCGATCTTTGCTTTCGTCGTCTGGACACTGATCGCGTTAGGTTTTGTCGGAATACTTCCGCTGGTCCTTAACAGGCTCTTTGTGCCGAAGCTGTGACTCGGGTTCCGAAGCCACGTGAGTTCCGAGTATTTTTACAGCCGAAAACCGTTTCGGGAGGAGTTATAAGAATGTCACTTGATCGAAAACTCGAGAGATTGGCGGAATTTCGGTCAAACGATTTTCCGTTCATCAGCCTTTTTCTGAATACTCAGGCCGACCAGCATGGCAGCGATAATTTTGACAGTTTCGTCCGAAAGGAATTCAGCAGCCGCGCTAAAGTTTTTGCGGACGGTTCACCCGAAAGGGAGAGTTTTGAACGCGATGCCGGCCGTATAAACATCTATCTCCGCGATAAACTGGAGCCGTCGGCAAATGGCCTCGCCATTTTTGCCTGCGCCGGTGCCAATA
>JADLDC010000019.1 GCA_020846885.1 Acidobacteriota bacterium
GGGCGTCATTACGCCGATATGCCGTTTTGATCCGTGCTCAGTGTTCCGGAGGAGGGCCGACGCCAACGCCAACTCCTACCGCAACGCCGACGCCGACACCAACGCCAACACCACCGCCGACGCCGACCCCAACGCCTACGCCTACACCGACACCGACACCTACGCCGGGCGGAACGTGTACGCCTGCGCTGACCGTAACGGAGGTGTTTCCTGGAAGCCTGGGTGGGTTTGACGCGATCACGGCTGGATCCGGAAGTGTCACGGTTGACGCATCGACGACTGGAGTGGGACTGCAGTCGCTCGGGGTAACGAATGCGGTCAACGCGAATGTGACGGTGCCCTCGTTCCAGCCGGGAACGTATAACCCGGTTACCGTGACTTTCACGCGAACGAACCTGTCGCAACCGATGGACTTCACGCTGCGGGCCTACGCACGGCGGCAGGCGATTGACATACGTGCCAGATGCGGAGCATCGGCGGTTGCTGGCCGCGGCAATGCGGCCGTGTCCATTTACATGCCTGATACATCGTTTTGGATCTCGGAACGCTTGTGGTCCCTCATTTCTGATCGGATATTGATCCACGGGACTGGTGCAGTTTGAGCACTATGAATTTTCTGAGGCAGTCATCTTTTGTCGATATGTGAAACGCAGCGAACGGTTTATGCGTATAGCTCATCGACAGTAAAGCTCTTGGCTGTGCAGTTCCTATGAGGTTCATTCTCGCTCTTGCAATTTCGGCGCTGGCCGCATTTAACGCCTTTGGCCAGGCCGCCGCGATGATGCCGCCTGTGCCGGAAACCGCGGCGATCCGGGCGCAGGCATTCGAGCGGGTTTGGACGACGGTAAATGAAAAGCATTATGATCCGACGTTCGGCGGCGTCGATTGGAATAAGGTCAGAACAGCATACGAACCTCAAGCGCTGGCGTCTGGCCTGTCGGACAAAGAATTTCATGACGTGCTTCGCCGGATGCTTGGCGAGCTAAAGCTTTCGCACTTTGGCATCTATCCGCCAACGGCGGAGGTAGTTGCCGCACAAACCGGACGCGGCGTTACGGGCATCGACGTGCTTATGCTCGACGGTGTTCCGGTGATCAATCGTGTTGATGCCGGTTCGCCGGCGGCAAAGGCGGGAATTAGAGCCGGCGAGGCCATCACCACGATCGATGGCCGGACGTGGAAGCAGATCGTGGCGCCGTTGGAGCTTTCGCTTGCCGCACGAAAGGTAACCGCTGGAATACGTTTGGTTCAGCTTGAGAGAACGCTTGAATCGATCATCAATTCCAAACCAGGAAGCACGCTCTCGCTTGGAGTACTTGACGGAGCGAACAGGCCGAAAACGATCAGGATCACCCGAGCTCCGTTTACCGGCGAGATGTCGCCGGCCCTTGGCAATTTCCCGCCGCAAGAAGTTGTCTTCGATTCGCATCCTTTGCCCGGAAATGTCGGGTACATCCGCTTCAATATGTGGGTAGTGCCGCAGATGGCAAAGCTCCGCAAAGCTGTGGCCGAATTTGCCAG
Organism: Acidobacteriota bacterium; assembly: GCA_020846885.1. GTDB lineage: Bacteria > Acidobacteriota > Blastocatellia > Pyrinomonadales > Pyrinomonadaceae > OLB17. Next base: position 1,522 of record JADLDC010000019.1, read on the forward strand.
TGCCCGGGCGATCATCATTGATCTGCGGGGCAATCCGGGCGGCGTTGGCGGGATGGCCCCCGGTTTGGCGGGACTGCTCTTTAGTGACAAGGTTTCACTTGGTTCGATGAGAGCCCGAGGAGGTTCGATGGAGTTTATTGCATTTCCGCAGCCCGATCCTTATACCGGAAAGGTCATTGTCCTGACTGATCACGGGACGGGCTCGACCAGCGAGGTCTTTGCGGCCGGAATGCAGGAGACCGGCAGGGCAACACTTGTGGGCGAGACTACGGCCGGTGCCGTACTTCCTTCGGTTTTCGAGAAGTTGCCGACTGGTTATCTATTTCAATACGCAATATCGGACTACCGGTCGCCGAAGAATATCTTGATCGAAGGCCGCGGGGTCATTCCGGATGTTTCGGTCAAACAAACGCGGGCCGCATTGCTGGCTGGCGGCGACGCTCAACTTGCAGCAGCCCTTCGGCTCGTTCCACGATCGAAAGTTGCGGCAGCAGTGAGATGATACCTTTATACGGAAAGTCGTCGCCGTTTTACTAACTATCAGATACACGACCATGAAACTAAGATCATTATTACTAGCCGCAATATTCTTCGCACTTCTCCCTTCTACCTTCGGCCAACAGGCAGAACCCGCCAAGCCGATAAAACCGCCATCGGTGAACGAAATATTGGACAAGTATGTCAAAGCTCTCGGCGGCCCGGCGGCAATTCAGGCGATCAAGAGCCGTTCGGTCAAAGGCACGCTCGACCTTGTCCCGATGAACCTAAAGGGCACGTTCGAATCCTATGCGGCGCCTGAGGCGAAAGCTTTTTCAAAGCTGACCATTGCCGGTATCGGCGACCTGCTTGAGGGCACTGACGGGAAGACCGCGTGGGCGATCAACCCGATCCAGGGAAGCCGTGAACGCACTGGTGCTGAATTGCTCCAGGCCAAGCTTCTCAATGATTTTTACCGTGATATCAATCTGGCTAAGCTCTTTCCCAAAATGGAATTGACAGGGACTGCGAACGTCGGCGTGCGCAATGCCTATGTGGTTATCGCATCGGCAGAAGGCCTTTCCCCGGAGACCTGGTACTTCGATACGGAAACGGGCCTGATGCTGCGTTCCGATTTTACTGCGATCGCACCTGAGGGCAACCAGCCGATGACCGTCTATTACGAAGACCTGCGTCTAGTCGACGGCGTGAAGGTCCCGTTCCGGATACGCACGAAGACGCCGAGTTTTGAGATCATCCTGACCTCAACAGAGGTTAAACACAATTTGCCGATAGATGATTCAAAATTCTCCAGGCCGAAGATATAGGAGTATCTTCGTAGGTTTATCCGTTTTCTCTCAATTCCTCACGCCGCGCAAGCAAGCGGGCGGGGTCGTTTGTAATTATCGCCTTTATACCCAGTAACGCTCCGCGTTTGACCCAGCGCGGATTGTCGGCGGTCCACACCGTAACTGGAAGTCCGTAGATGCGAGCTTTCTCCATAAGCCGGCGTGTTGCCAGTGAATAATGGATCGAAAGCTCGTCTGCGCCGAATTCTGCCGCGATCTCGACCAGGTGTTTGCGCTTTCGCAAGAGCGTTAGCACCTTTGGTGCAAACAGGGCAGCGGTGCGTAGGCGCGGGGCCTGTTCGTGAACGCGAGGGATGACGGCAAGCCTGAAGCTTTTGATGATAATCTGCGATGCAAGCCGCAAGTTTTTGACCTCTCGGCAAACAGCGCTGGCCAGCGGATCAAGGTCGCCCTTGCCGCATTTTAACTCGATGAAGATCTCGCCGCGGAAGTCTTGCAGAAACCGCAGCGTGTCAGCGAGGGTTGGGATGGGTTCTGAGGCGTATTCCATTTGGCTGAACCCCGCACGCCGGCCGAACCAACTTCCCACGTCGATAGCGGCAAGCTCTTTTGATGTAAGATCCGAGATCGCCAGATCAGCTTTGTTCGTTCGCTTTAATGTGGCGTCGTGGATGACGACCGGAATACCGTCCCGGGCCAGGCGCACATCGAACTCAATGCCGTCCGCTCCAGCCTCTATCGCCTTGCGAAATGCAGCGATCGTATTTTCAGGGGCGACGGAGCTTGCCCCGCGATGCGCGATTATTAGCGGCCGGTGCGGCGTTTGGTCCATTATGCTTCCGCGGTCGGTTTTTCAAGCAGGAAGATGGATTTTGACCACCCGATCGGTTCTGAAACAGGGAATTCCTGTTCACTGACGATATTAAAATACTGCTGCGATATCCGTCTTACATTTTTTATCGGGTGAAGTTTGAATTTGTAGAGGAACTCTAACACCGAACCAACGAGCGAGGGTTTAACGGGAATAAGTACCAGCCTGCCCCCAGGTTTGAGAACACGCGAGAGTTCGCGGAGGCCGTCGTCAAGCGACACGTATTCAAGAACGCCGCAGGTGAGCACAAGGTCAAACGTATTGTCATCGAACGGCAAGCTGAGCACGTTCGACTGAACAGAGGAAATGCGTTTTGAATCGACCTTCTTTTTCTCTTTCTTGAATTTGTCCCGGGCGATCTTCAGTGAGTTTAGTGAGAGGTCCAGGGCGACGGTCTGCCGCGGCCTGAATCCGGCGGATTGGAATCCAAGCGTTACTATCCCTGTACCGCTGCCGGCATCAAGAACGAATGAATCCGGATCGATGGCCAGATCAAGCGAACGCAGATATTTTGCAACTGATGTCCGGTATCCATTGATCTTTGACGCAAGATTTTGAACATCCGCGATCCGGTCATAGAAGCCCTGCGTTTTCGTTTTTTTGATGACCGCTCTCTTTGGCTTCATCCGCTATTTTTCCCTGAGCAGCTTCAGCATCACCTGGCGCAGCTCCTCCATTCTTGTTGGGTTGGTTCCGCTTTCTATATAGCGTATCACGCCTTTGCGGTCGATGAGAACCGTTGTCGGCAGGCCGGTGGCCGCGTAGAGGAACTGCGTTGTCTGGCCTTTTGATACGACAAAGTCGTAGGGCAGGTCCTGATCTTTCTTGAACCGCAGCAAAAACTCGATCTCGGCCGGTTCATCCAGCGGAACGCCCTCGCCAATGCCGTAATAACGGGTCATGCCAAGAATAACCAGGCCGTCGGCCGCATAGTCTCGATGCCATTCGGCGAGTGAAGGGAATGCATCGAAGCATGGGCCGCACCACGTCGCCCAAAAATCAAGCAGCACAACTTTGCCCCGAAGCGACCGGACGGTTCGGGGAGAACCCGGAAACCACTTATCGATCGGAGCAAATTCAGGGGCGGTTTCGCCCAAGAGCCTGAACTGCTGCTCACGCCTTTTCAGCTGTCGAACGGCCGCATCATGCGACTGTCTGATAGGCAGGTCTTTCACCGCGGCCGCGAGTGTCGAGCGATAGGTTTCCATCGCCAGAGGCTTTCGGCCGGTCTCGATCATATACACGATCAGCTTGTCGGCGGCGTATGCGTACATGCTTGACGAACCGATGGAAGAGGCGGTTTTTTTCAGGTCCTCAAGCGCCGCGTCGGCCGCTTTCTGGTCATCAGCCGCTCGCAGGCTTTCAAACCACTGCATAGCGGTATCGAGCGTTTCATCAAGCCCGCGCTGGCTTGGGCCGCTTTCTATCAGTACGGCTTTGGCCGCTTTATATGCTTCGGACGCGTGGTCAGAGGCTTCGGAAAATCTCTTTTCGCCGTAAAGTGCCTTTGCAAGCTCGATCTCCATTCTTGCACGATCCGCCAGCCTGATCGGCGTATTTTTGAGATATTCGGCTACCACGGCCGCGGCATCATCCAGGCGGCGCTGCTTTGCGGCGATAACCGCAATGATCGATCGGGCTGTTTGGGCCTTGTCGGGGACCGTTTCACCGGAACCCAAGTACTTCTTTAGGGCGGCGTTGGTGCCATCGAGGTTTTCGGCTATCCAATAGAGCAGGCCGAGGTAATAAAGATCGTCGGGCTTAAGGTCTGTCCGCGTCTGCGCGGCGGCCGCGTGCTTTGCGGCCAACTGTTTCTGTTCGCGTTCGGTTTGCAGCCGCAGGGCTTCGTTGTATTTGATCTTTTTGGTCTCGAACTCGGCGAACTTGGCCTTGCTGTAGCCGTTTGCCTGATCGAACATGGCTTTGACAGAAACGCCGCCCTCGGGGGCCGGCGTCGAGATCGTACGACCCGATTGGCCGTAAGCGGCAGCGGCGGTGAACAGCAGGGCCGCCACGCATAAAAGCCAGGAGTACGATCGGTTTTCTTGCCTTAGGTACATACGTAGTTATCTAGGCCGCGGTATTCTTTTCGGCAGGCGGCGATACAACACCGGCAAACTGCTCCCAAAGCGGCCCGCCGGAACCCTGCAGAATACTTTGGGCAAGCATTTGTGCAGTTATTGGCGTCAACAGAATCCCGTTTCGAAAATGTCCCGCCGCCGCATACAGATGCTCAAAACCAGGTACCTCACCAATGACCGGCTGTCCGCCTTCGCCAAACGGCCGAAAACCCACGCATGCGGCAGCGATCGGCAGGCCCGCAAGCGTCGGGGAAAACTCGAGTGCGGCATTTGTAAGTTGTCTCTCGGCTTCGGGCGTTGAGCTTCGGTCAAATCCAACGTCCTCTTCAGTCGCCCCTATCAGGATCCGTCCGTCTGCCCTTGGTACCAGATAGCCGCGCCGGCTGTAGATCAGATGCCGAAAGTACCTTTCTTGCGGTGCAAAACTGAGTATTTGCCCACGGATCGGCTTAACGCTGACCGGAACGCACGTTTCCCCGATCTTGATCAGAGAAGTCCACGCTCCGGCGGCAAGAACGGTGACCTCAGCATGGATCGGGCCCAGGGCGGTGTTCGCTCCCTGAGCAACGTTGCCATTGGTGATGAGAGATACAACTTCGGCATTTTCGATCAAGGAAATACCATTGTTTAAGGCGTAGCTTTCAAGAGCGGTGAGAAGTTTTTGATTCTCGACCTGCCAATCATCCGGAAAAAAGAGACTTGAACGGACAGATCTCGACAGCGATGGCTCAGCCTTTAGGGTTTCTGTTTGCGAGAGGTCTTCTACCGATATTCCGGCGGCTGTTTGTCTTGAAAACCTGACGGTAAGGTGCTCCGAATCCTCTTCGGTGAACGCCGCAAAGAGAGCGCCGGTGCGGTCAAGTTCAATGTCAACACCAGTTTCAGTCAGGAGCGCATCCGCAAATTCAGGGTACATCTTCCGCGAAGCATCGCAGAACCGGAAAAAGTCGTCGATCTCTTCGTTCTCGCCATTTGGAGCGAGCATTCCGGCGGCCGCAAGCGAGGCCTCGCGGCCGATCCGCCCGCGTTCCACAACAGCTATCCGCCGCTGGCCAAGACGGTCGAGCTCACGCGCAAGGCTGAGGCCGATCACTCCGCCCCCGACGATCAATATATCGTAGTTCGCCAAATCTGATACTTGTCCTTTAGGTTCAGCACCTGTAAATTTAAGCTTGCAAATATATTATACAATTCGTTCGGAAACGCGGAAAATAAGCAAATGAAACACACTATTACATTGATCCCAGGCGACGGCATCGGGCCGGAGATAATTGCGGCGACCGTTCGCATTATTGAGGCTACCGGCGTGGATATCGAATGGGAAACCCACATACTCGGCGCCCAGGCACAGGAAAAATACGGCACGACGCTGCCCGAATCGACGATCGAATCTATCAAACGCAACAAGGTAGCTCTGAAAGGCCCGCAGATGACGCCGATAGGAAAGGGCTTTACGTCCGTGAACGTTGGCCTGCGAAAAGCGCTTGACCTTTATGCAAATGTCCGCCCGATCAAGGCCCTGCCAAACGTGCCGTGCCGCTATCCGGGCCTTGATCTGGTGGTGGTTCGCGAAAACACTGAGGACCTGTATGCGGGCCTTGAACACATTGTGGTGCCGGGCGTGGTTGAAAGCTTGAAGATCATCACCGAAAAGGCTTCAACGCGCATCGCCCGTTATGCGTTCGAATTTGCTCGATCGAACGGACGGACGAAAGTGACCGCCGTACACAAGGCGAACATTA
>JADLDC010000020.1 GCA_020846885.1 Acidobacteriota bacterium
AGTCAAAGCACCTCGCAAAAGAAAAGGAGTTGGACAACGAAAAATGGTGGTCACACGATACCCAAAATCGTACACCCACCACTATCGACAATCTTTCAACCGTCAGATGAAGTCTTGATTAGTGCACATAAATATCCGAGGCTTTCTGCCACTCTCCGAGGCCCGACAAGATTTCCGCCTCCTTTAGGAAAGGCATAATATCCTGTTCTTCAAGAATGCCTATGCCCTTATCACCAAGAGAGTGTTTCAACTTACCTGTTTGAAGCTGATTAGAAAACTCATCTTCTCCGATCTTCGGAATCGAATATCGAAGTTTGGGAACAAACGGCTCGAGACGATTGCCGTTTTCGTTTGCAAGAATTACCAATGCTTCCGCGAGCGAATTCCAGTTCGGAAAACGATCATTCCGGTCTTTTGCTAAGCATCGATAGATTATCTTGTCCGCGTTGAATCTACCGTATTCACGCAGTGGCGGAACCTCTTCAAATAGATGCTTTGTCGCAATTGCCTCAGCGTCGCTTGCAACAAATGGAGGTCTTCCGGTTTCGAGAAAATACAAAATGCAGCCGAAGCTGTAGATATCTGACCTATGGTCGATATCAGGCTGACCAAGAATTTGCTCAGGTGAAGCGTAAGAAATGGTGCCCTTGAATATTCCTGCTTCTGTCAAATTAAGCCGCGGTTGCCGAGATTTTTCGGTTTGAGGAGAATCGGGCTTAGCGATTGGCCTTGCAAGCCCCCAATCAGTTACGTATGCGTTGCCGTCTTCGTCGAGAAGTATGTTTTCAGGTTTCAGGTCTCGGTGGATGATGTCATGATTGACATGGACCCATTCCATTGTTCGTGCAATTCTGAGTGCATTAACATAGAAGCCTTGCGACGTGATCAAATCCGCGCTTGCACGCAGATCGCCACCCACCATCCAACGCGCGCATACGAACGGGACCTCGTTTATTCTGGTCAAGCAAAATGCTTCGGATACACCATTGCATGCAGAAACTGTTATCCACGTTTTCATTTCTTCGAGAAACATTCGCCAAATGTCATTATCGTCGAAGAAATCTCTCTGAACGGTTTTTAACGCGTAACGGTTATCTGAGGCAGAGTTCACCACCTTGAGACAGATTCCCATGCCTCCCTTATGAATCGCCTCAACGGTATAATCCTTGGAGTCGGCTTCTACCTGATCAGCAAGAAACGGTATCTCTATTGTTTGACCAATTTCATGATGCATTATGCTATTCTTCGCCTTTCTGCGATAAAGTCTCGAGCAGGCCTTCCAGATTTTCGAACTGAGCTTCGGTGCCTTCGACGAAGCCCATGGCGATCATTCGTTCTAGGCGTTCGAGGGATTCGTTGTAGATGGAGATGTGAACGATTGTCGAGCCGTTTTGGCCGGTGAAGTTTAAGTCCCAATCGGAGCCGGGCAATTCGGGGGTTTCGTCGGCGTCGGCGAATGCGTTGAAGAGTTTGAAATTGGTTTTTGGTGTAATTGAAGAATATTTCTGAAGCACCCAACGCTCGACGCCTTCGGGGCTGACCATTGCGTAGAATCTGCGCCCGCCGACGCGGAAATCCATGACCTTTGTCCGCGACGAAAACGGCTTCGGCGCCCACCATTGGTCGAGAAGTTCAGGCCTTGTATATGCGTCCCAAACCAACGCCGGCTCGGCCGCAAATTCTTTGGTGATCGTGACCGTTTTGGTTTCTTTGTTCACAATAAATTCCATAAGTAACCCTCGCTCTTGATAAGTCACGACTTCCCGTCGCTGAAGGCGACAAAGATAATAGCCTGGGGTGAAGGCTTTGCGGAACCCCAGGAAAAGGTACACAATTCTTCCGCTCGCTGTAGGCGAGCAACTTCGGCGTCCGGTGTGCGACCCCTTCAGGGTCGGAAACTTCTGTCGGTCCATCCCTAGGGTTTCGCTCGCAGGGCCTCGCTGCACCCTAGGCTATTATCTTTGTCGCTTTCAGCGACTGAATCCAAAGCCCGCAAACTGCGAGAGCCTAATCGCCGATCACCGCCAGCACCTCGTCGAGCCGTTTGTAGTTCATCTCCATGCCTTCGGTCATGCCGGTTGCGAACGCTTCGTCGCGGTCGGCCTTTGAGGCGTATTTGATCGAGGTCGCCACATTCGTAATGCCGTCGATCTCGTCAAACGTCACGGTGATGATCGAAGGTTCACCGCCCATGGCGATACCCATGTTGCCCGGATCGAATACTTGCGTATGCACTATTTTCGAATGCGGAACGACTTCCAGTACCTCGCCGATGAACCCGAACTCCATGCCGTCGTCGTCATTGCGCCATCGCCATTGATACCGGCCGCCGACACGCATATCCATCTCGCAAACGGGCATCGACCAGCCGGCGTGGCCACCGCACCAACGACGCAGCAGTTCCGGTTCCATATACGCCCGCCACACCAGTTCGGCGGGAGCATCGAAGCTCCGTTTGACGAGAACCTCGGTATCTGACGGCAGGCTTGCTTCGGCGGGCTTCATTTTTTTCGCTCCTGTTTCTTTTGTTGTTTTAGCTCCGTAAGCAGCACGTCAAGCTGCTCGAACCGGCTTTCCCAGATCTTGCGATATTGCTCTAACCATTCGTCGATCTCTTTCATCTTGTCGATCTCCAGCCGGTAATAGATCTCTCGGCCCTGTTGGTCTTGCGTAACCAGTTCGCATTCGGTCAATATCCGCAAATGCTTCGACACCGCCTGCCGCGACGTATCAAAATGTTCCGCGATCGCATTCGGCGTCATCGCATTGAGCGCGATCAAAGCAATGATTGCCCGCCTCGTCGGATCAGCAATGGCTTGGAAAATGTCTCGTCTCATGATCTAGGATGTAGTATGCAACAAAACGGTTGCAAATACAAGCGTACCTTTGGCGACTCCTGCTACTGCGCGTGCAAGCCTCTACGTCTTGACTAATCTGCCGCCCAAGATTGCCAACGGAAGCACCATCGCCGTAAAGAATACGTGATACCAAAGGGGAACATACTGCCAGGACATGGCTGCCTTTATGATGCCCATGAGCAAGAGCAGGATACCGGCGAAGAGCGGCGCACGTGAGTATTCACCGGCGATCAGTGCGGCAATTGCTCCGGCCATTACCGAGACGATCGAGCCGACGAGAATATGCGTGACAAGCATCGTCGTGTCCGCCGTGAACTCACCGCCATTCTTGATGACATGTTCGAACCCCTTTTGATGAGCGCCAAACGCCGGCCAGACGGCCGAAAGGATTTTCTCGACGCCAATCCACACTATCAACCAGCCAATAAATCCAGCGATAACGCCTAGAACGATTCGTAGCATGAGGTCTCTCCTATCTTTTCGTCGGTTCATAGTAATGAATTACTACGCCGGAGCCAAACGTTTTGGTTTTTTGGAGTTTGAGATCAATTCTATCCGAGATGTTTTTGAACAGCGGCAGGCCGGTTCCGATGACGACCGGGTGAATGCCGAGCTGGTATTCGTCGATCAGGGCGAGGTTGCCTAATTGGTCGATCATACTCGGGCTGCCGACGAACATGTCTTTGCCAGCTTGCTGTTTGAGGTCCAGAAGTTCTTCTTTGTCGATCTCCCTTTTCAGTTCGGTATTTCTCCAATCGACGCTTTCAAGCGTACGGGAATAAACGATCTTTTGAACCTCATCGATCGCCGCCGCAAAATCATCCGTAGCTGTATTGCCGGTCGGATTCTTGACAACAGTCCGCCAATATTCCATCAACTGAAACGTTTTCCGCCCATAAATAACCGCGCCTGCATCAAGCAGAAGTTCGCAATAATGCCGATGAATCTCGTCATCCGCGCCCATCGCCGTGTGGTCGCAAAAACCATCAAGCGTCATATTCATCGCGGCGATTAGTTTTCTCATATTCGTTGAGTCAGGAATAGCTTCACTTTGTGAGAAATGAAATGTGGTCGGACACAATTTGCCAGCGGCCATCTCGCCATGTCCAAATGGTCGTGCATTGCTCGGTACCGTCCTTTTTTCCTTTGAAGTTGATAGTTGTGTTTGCAATCACGACTGCATCGCCGACGACACGCAGTTTCTGGCCGAGAGTTTTCACGGACTCGATGCTTATTGTGCGGTTTTTGTAAGTTGCCAAGTCGTCGGTTTTTGTGAAAACCTTACCGCTTTCATCTGTAAGAATGTAATCAGCGGCAAGAACGCGTTCAATTTCTGCCGAATTGCCGCGCTGGATCATAAAGCTGTATTCGATATTGAGTTTGGATACTTGCTCTATAATCGCCTTAGGGTCGGATGGCGGCTGTGGCTTTTTCGCGTCATTCTTGTTTTGAGCAGAAATCGAAACGACTGCGAGAAGCGTAATCAGTAAGGCTTGCAATAGGTTTTTCATCAAGACCTCTCCTATTCCGCTGTCCGCAGGATCTTCTCCATCTTCTTGCCCTTTGCCAGTTCATCAACCAACTTGTCCAGCCACCGGAGCTTTTGCATCAAGGGTTCTTCGATCGCCTCTACCCGGACACCGCAGACAACGCCTTTTATCAACGGGGCGTTTGGATTGAGCCTCGGGGCCTCGTCGAAAAATTCCCGACAAGTCTTCTTCTCCTCGATCACCTTTTTCAAACCGGCGTCCGTATAACCGGTCAGCCACGCGATCACCTCATGCAGCTCCTCTTTCGTCCGCCCCTTACCAACGACCTTGTTCACATAATGCGGATAAACCCCCGCAAAACTCATCGCATAAACTCTTTCCCAGTTGCTCATCTTTTTAATGCTATTCCGGGTTTTTCAGGGGAAGTTTGTTAAGGTCGAGGTTCTGTGTGAATTTTCTTAGCGGGTCTATGATCTGATTGAACACAGCTACTATCTGCTTTGCCGCACCCGGCAATCGAGCATCATCGGTGAGAATGATTCCGTGATCCGCTAGATCATAATAAGAAATTATTTCGCTTGCGCCATCGCCGGTGCAACTGTGTCGGTCGCCGATTGCCATCGAGATTACGTACCCAATTAACTTTCCCGCTGCATTTTGAATTTCCATTGCCTTGATGTCTAACCAAAATCCTCCGCCGTCCTGCACCCGCTTCAAGTCCTTTATCGACGCCAACTCTGCCTCCAATGCGCGAGCGGCTTTGAGCTTTAGAGAGGGCGTTGTAGCGTCAACGGTGAGCCGATAGTTAATACTTACAGTGTTTCTCTGCGCTTGTGCGGCAAACGAAAAGAGAAATAACAGGCAGCAAATTGAAAAGACCTTCATATCAATACCTCATTCGCGGCATTAGAGCCGAGGGAAAAAACTGAAGCCTCGCCTCAGTGTTATGTAGCTGATCAATGCGACCGGAGCGCCTGCTCCCGCAGCTGCTTTGTCCTGTCCTAGCAAGAAGAGAACGGTTATCAAACCAATCGTGATACCGACGGATGCTAAGACACAAACGCCGACCGAGAGTTGATGAGGTTGTTCATCGTCTTTATTAGTCTCGATAGGGCTTGACTGCGCGTCGATATTCTCGTGCGAAGACGCTTCGTCATCGGGAACTATGCTCGGTGCTGATTCGCCGTAAAGCGATTTGGTCGGATCCTGTTTGTAAACAAATGTCTTAATCAGAAAACCGACAAAAAGTGCAATTCCTCCAACAATGATTACGGTCAACATATGGCAATCTCCTTTTACCGGTCATCTTGCATTGCTTCCGGGTGATCCGGCGGAAGATAGACGGGCTTGTAGATTTGTGAGACGGTTTCGCCAGCCTTGTTAACGAATTGAGCCTTAACAAGGAATACGATTTTCTCGTCGTTATCTTTTTTCATGACAACGTAATACTGCTCACGCATCGTTGAATCAGTACCGAACGTCAAGTCATCTTGTCGGATTGCGGTCACTGACCACCCCGGATAGTTTTGATCGACGTGAGTCTGGAACGCCGCAAAAGATTCTGCTCGTTCTTTGGCGATAACATCATCAGCCGAGGGGCCTGAACAAGCCGTTGTCAACAGTAATAGCAAAACAAGTAATCGCTTCATTTTTGATACCTCCGTGCAACGCCGCCGTGTCCCGAACATGCCCATTGCGATGTCGCCGCGAATGAGTAAACACCGTCTTGACAGACAAAGGTTGGGCTATAGATTGCCCTTTTGACCCAGTAACGAATGGAATAAGGAGCGGGCAGGAAAAACGAAACGGCCAATAGTATCCCTGCGATTATGGCGACTGGTTTCCACCTATTCCATCGAGATGTCGTGAGCTTCATGCCACACTGTCCGCATCTAATCGCCGATACAGGCATTGCGGCTAAACAGTTGGGGCAATTTTCACGCGGCAGTTCCATCCGTTACGTTGTCGGTGTTTGTTTCTTCAGCGCTTTCTCGACGTGTTTCGCCGAAAGCCACGCAGCGAGTTTGCCGGGGTCGTTCGAGTATTTGTTTTGGACGATTCCGTCAAGTACGCGGACGGCGACCATGCCTTCGCGGAACTTTGAGGAGATCTCGGCGGTGGCCGCGACGTGTTCGCTTGTTGCGGAGGCAGTGTGCCGAAAGTAGCCTCGAATGCGTCGGCCAGCGGAGTCAACTCGGCAACGATGTCGTTGGAAAGTCCGTAGTCCTTGAAGTTCGCGTTGTATAAAGCGGCTTCGATGATGAAGGCGCGCGCGCGCGGGCGAGAAGGTCGGCGTCGTTCATGTTGCGTTGGAAGCGGAATTTGTCGGCGATGCCGTCGAACTCGTATTCCATCGAACGGGCCGTGCGAGCCGTGTCGGACATCAGGTCGCGCAGGTTTTCGCGAGCCGTGTCCTTTACCTCGAACTGCTGTGCGGCCTCGGAAAAGCCCGATTGCTGCGCCGCCGATTTTGCCTCCGCGTCGTCAACAAGCGTGCCGACGAGGTTGAACTTTGTCGTGGCGATACCGGAAAAGTCGCCCGCGTTGTCGATCCCAAACTGCTTCACGCGGACCAGCATCTCGTAACGCCGTCTGTCACTGTCGTTCATTTGTTAGTTATCCTCCTTCGTATCAGTTATTATCGGCCTCGGACGGGACTTTTTGCCCTTCGGATGAGACTTTTCAGCCTTCGGAAGGAACTTGCACCGCTTCGAATTCGATTATTCAGGGCTCGTATGTGATTTTACACGCTTCGTAACCGATTTTCACTGTCGCGGATCAAACTGTAACCGCTTTGTATTGATCTGTTTCGCTCTCGCATTCGATCAGCACCGCTTCGTACCCAGCTGCAACCAAATCGTGCGCGATTACGGCTGACTAAGACGAACGATTTCATCCGAAGCATTACGCTAGTACGCCAGCTTATTCTCGAATTCAACCAGTTTGTTCAAGCCCGATCGAACAAGCTTAGTTTTGGGCTTCGGGTTGCCGCTCTCTAAGCGAACCATGACGGAACCGTTACTCCAGTAGACGAACACTGTTCCATCCTTTGGACAATCGATGGTGTATCGTTCTCCTACCGTACGTCCGTTTAGTGATTTGTTTTCTGGCCCAGTGAGAACGCATTCCATTTCAGAAGCCCGCTTGCGAAGCAGGGCGAAGTCATTCCTTGGCCCCGAGAGATCGGCATAATTAACCACGGATAACTCAAGATATTCGCTTCGATTCGAGGTATACGAACCTCGAGCGACCGCTTCAGCACCCATCGTCGGTCCGTACGTCGTCTTACCGAGCGTATAAGTGCCAACTTGCTTGGGAAGCAGTGAGTCAATCAGACCCTTGTATATGCCAAGGCTTCCTGAGGCACCCCGCAGCTGACCCATAACAGAAACGCTTAAGGTAAGCATCAAAACAAAGAGACTCGCGGTTATTTTCATAAATTTCCTCTCATAACAATTAACCATTTCCATTCCTTTCGATCTGGACGAGATTGCCTACCACAGTTGGGCCGTATTTTACTTCGCCGGTATTGGTGACGTTGTACCAGAAAGCCTGCATGTCCCAGGCGGCGGTGGGGCCGTGCGCCAGCGGCTTTGTGAAACTCAAATATACCATCGTCCTTTGCAAAATCGGCGTAACTGTAAAAAGTCAAAGGTAGAAGACCGCATCCATTATTTCATTCCGCATTACGAGCGGTCCAGTGCGCGTCCGGGCCGTTTCTTTCTCGTGTCGGACGTTTACGAAATTAAACCATTCAAGAAAGCGGTCAAATGTCCGAAGCTTGTAGCACGACATAAAATTGCTTTCCGGTGTGCCGAACGATTCAGTTTCAAATTCTGCCAATATCATTGGAAATGCTGCCAGGAATTTCTGCGCATAGAAATCCTTGTGCCTTTCGGTTTTTCCAAATCGCGCCAGCAGATAAATGGAAAATCCGAAGGCATCCTGGCATAGGGAGAAATCCGGGTAGAAATCATTGTAAGCCCAACTAAACTTACGGGCGAACGTGTCGAGAACAAGCGTAAACAGAGTCACTCGATGTTCCGGCATCAGCATCCGATCCCCAAGTTTCGTCAATACAAGCTTCCCGTGAACTTTTCGCACCAGATTTGATAGGCGAACGACGGAGTGAAGTGAGCCCATAACACTCCAATTGTCTTCATGCCGGAGTTTCAGTATTCCGTCATCGATCGGCCAGTGCGAAATAAAGTGGTGATCGTAAAGTTCGATGAGAACTTTTCTAGGCAGTGTTCCCAACTTTGCGGTTAGCTTAATTGAACCGTCACGTTTGACGATCTTGAGAAACTCTTCAACCAATCGTAGGAAGCTTATTCGTTCCAGGACTCCGTCCGCAATGTTTACCCTCAATCGCACAGGTGAGTTCTCGCCAAGCGGGTGATATAGGAGGAAATGCATTTCCTCCGGCGACAGCCCGGCAAAGTCCCTACGCGGAGCCCGATTGTGCTCTGCGGAAATCTGCCTAAGTTCCTTGTTCAACTCGTCGAGAGTTCGGCCATCGAAGTTGTTCGCAACTTCAGCAATCCGGGCTTTGAATTTATCTTCGTCTGACGGGTTGCAAGTTTGCTCTCGCAATTTCTGTAAGAATTCGTCGTATTTCACGGCTTTAAGAGTTTAACGATTTTCCTTTGACAGTCGGGCCGTATTTAACGCCGCCGGCTTTGGTTAAGTTATACCAGAAAGCCTGCATGTCCCAGGCGGCGGTGGGGCAGCCTATCGCTAGAGGCCGCAACGTTACTTTGTAATACGCACCTTTGTTTCGGCTACTGTGGCGAATTTATCGGTCAATCTTTCAGCGTGAGCGTTGAGCAATGATCGGAGCACGGCTATCTTGTTTGCTGAACGCTCGTCAGCCAGTCGGAGGAAGATCACGCCTCGGTGCTGTCGCCGTTCGCGAAAGATCATCTCGCCGAAGTCCTTGTCGTTCGTGATAAGGATCGACTCGGTCATCACGGCTTTCGCCAGTACGTCCTCGTCTGACACGCCTCGAAACTCGTCGTATATTGAGATCGTTTCGTGACCGTTGGTGCGTAGCCATTCGGCGACTCTTGGCCCTGCACATTCGTCGAGAGTCTGTGTCAAAAGTTGTGGAAATAGGGTTTAGCATCCTTGTTTGCCGGTGTTTGTAGATCCGTTTTTAAAGGGGGTTATTCGGTAGTTTGACCTCCTTAAGTTTCTCCGGGAAGCGTAGTC
>JADLDC010000021.1 GCA_020846885.1 Acidobacteriota bacterium
CTTCGCCGCAAGCCATTCCAAGAGCACCGAGGGCCAAAAGGGCTGAAAGTGCAATAATTTTTCTCATTGTTCTGTTGATCTCCTGTCTTTCTCAAAGAATAAGTTAACTTATTTTTACTAACGACCGCGCCAAAGCGCGGACTTGTCCCAACCATATATTTCTGGAACATTGGACAATATAATTAGCAAACACGGCTTAGTCAACTCAAAAATCAGAAAAAAATTCGCTTTTTGAAGAAAAATTTGGGTTTTTGCCCTAAATTCGGCCTAAATCGTCATTTTTTCCGAAACGCCGAGCTATAAATAATGTTAACGGATTTCGATAGCGGGGGCACGTTTCGTGGCTTTCTTTGCTTGGTCCGTGCCTTTCGCGGGTGACGGAGCCGGGACCTGGACCACGAAACGGACGAAACGAGGACACGAAACGCTCGAGAAAAGATGCCGTTAAGGAAAGTTGCCGCCGTTGAATAATACGACGGCTGCCGGTTCCCCTGAGAAATATTTTCTGTTGACGGAACGAAGCCAGGAACGTTATCCTCAAAATGGTGCTGAATTTCTGGGCGCCTGCCTCATTTCTGCCGCCTCCTGGCCACATTTACATCATCTATGAACAGTCTCGGAACCTCCGTTACCGAGGTGCAAAAGCCTGACGGACAGGCCGCCGCGCGAATTCCGATCGGTGCAGGCCTCGTGGCCATTTCAATCACATATTTTGTCGCCGCGGCCAATATTGGCGGGCTTGGGATAATCGTAACTGCCATCGTGGCGGTACTCTTTGCGGCTGCCTGCATGATGTCAGGCCAGGTCCGATCGAGCAGACTCGAGACGCAGCATGCCTCCGAAAGCCCGGTGGTCCCGGAGAACATTTTTGATGAGATCGAAGACCGGCTTGTCGCGCTCGATGAGGCCAATGAGGTCTTTGGTACCGCACTTAACTCGGCCGATATGTTCAGGCTCGTTTCAAGCCGTATCGGCGAGATCTTTCCGCTTTCTGCGGCCGCTTTGGTGGTCCCGGACGAGGCACACGAGAAATTAAGATTTGTCAACTTCGACGGTTCCAGGTCAGACCTGTTTCGCGGGCTTGAGATACCGATCTCCGACGGGTTGGCCGGCCGGGCACTGGCAAGCGGGAGCATCGAGATAAATAATAGGCTGGGGCCTGACATCGCGGCGCTTGGTGCCGAACGGATGAGCGGATTTGCGTCGGCGGCTGCGATCCCGCTTATTCAGGATGGAAGCGTTTTCGCTGTTTACCAGTTGTTTACTGACGGCCCTATCGGATCGGATGAGGACACGATAAAACTTCTGGGTGCGATCAGTGACCATGTAGCGCCGATCTTCCGCAGTTCGCTTGCGTTCGAGCGTTCTTTGTCCAGTGCATTGACCGATCCGCTGACCGGCCTGCCGAATGAACGCGCCTTCTATATGGTCCTTGAAAAGCAGTTGGCCGAATCGCTTCGACGCCGCGAAGATCGTCCCTTAACGGTCTTGGCGATAGATATTCGTGATTTTGGCGCGGTCAATTCGATGCTTGGACACGCTGTCGGTGACCGTATGCTTGAATTTGCCGGACAGCGGATCGGCGAGAGCCTTCGAAAAATGGACTTTTTGGCCCGCACGGTCAGCGATGAGTTCAGTGTTGTTCTGCCGACCGCCTCCGAAAAGGTCGCGTTTGAGATCATCGAACGCATTAAGGCTGGCTTCACAAAGGATGAGTTCGAGATAGCAAATGGGGAAGGCGTTGCCGTTGCCCTCAATATCGGCTGGGCCACATTCTGGCAGGACGGCGAGACCGCCGACCAACTGGTACGCGCCGCCCAGCAGCGAAAACGGCAGGCAAAATCCGAAGCCCCCGCGGGTGTACTTTGGTTCCCGAAAGAATATGTGAATTAGTCCTTTGTCATTAGTCCTTTGTCCTTTGGACTTTGGACTCCGAACCGCGCCGTTGTACATTGGTTGAACATGACAAAGATCACATTCTACGGCGGGGTTGGGACGGTCACGGGGTCAAAGTATTTGCTTGAGCACAAAGGCCGGAGCGTACTGGTCGATTGCGGGCTGTTCCAGGGTGAACGCGAATTGCGCGAAAGGAATTGGGAGGATCTGCCATTTGATGTAGATTCGCTTGACGCGATATTGATAACCCATGCCCATATCGACCATACCGGCTTTTTGCCGCGAGTGGTAAAACTTGGCTATCGCGGGCCCGTCTTTACTTCGCGGGCGACCGCCGACCTGTTAAAGATACTTTTGCCTGATTCAGGGCGGCTGCAAGAGGAAGAGGCCGATTATCGCAACCGGCATCAGTTGACCAGGCACACACCCGCGCTTCCGCTGTACGACGAGAACGATGCACGGGAAGCATTGAAACTGCTTGAACCGGTGCCGAACAATGCGGTGCCCATTGATATTTGCGAACATTTCAAGGCGAGCTTTCGGGTTGCGGGCCACATAATGGGAGCAAGCCTTGTTCTGGTCGAGATGGAACGCCCGCGTTCCGGCGGCGATACCACGCCGATCCGTTTTCTTTTCTCCGGCGATCTTGGCCACTATGATCAGCCTATCGTAAAAGACCCGGCACCGCCGCCGGACTGCGATTATTTGATGGTCGAATCAACGTACGGCAACCGCCTGCACGGCGATATCGATTCGGCTACCCAGATGGCTCGGATCATCAATGAGGCGGCGGAGCGCGACGGCCCGATCTTGATCCCGGCATTCGCAGTTGGCAGAACCCAAGAGGTACTCTACCTTATTCGCGAACTGGAGGAAGAAAAGCGCATTCCTGTATTGCCCGTCGTTGTCGATTCGCCAATGGCCGCCCAGTCAACACAGGTTTACAACCGCTGGAACGAAGAGCATGACGAAGAATACGCTTCGATCCTTGCAAAGAAGCGCCACCCGCTGCGGACGACATCGATGAGCACTGCCTCATCGCGTGAGGAATCTAAACGCCTTAACTCTATGCATGGGCCGCGAATTATTGTTTCGGCTTCGGGAATGCTTACCGGCGGCCGCGTGCTGCATCACGCGTTGCGGATACTTCCTGATGAGAATGCGACGATCATCTTCGTTGGCTATCAGGCGGCCGGAACGA
>JADLDC010000022.1 GCA_020846885.1 Acidobacteriota bacterium
GCCCTTTCTCCAGCATTGCGGGGACCGGTGCCGTTCCGGCCGCCAGTTTCATGTTCGACTGCGGGCAGTGAGCGATGCCGACATCGTGTTTTTTCAAGAGATCAAGGTCCGCTTCGTTCGCATGAACCACATGCGCCGCTATCGTTCGGTCGTTGAAAAAACCTATCTTTTCAATGAACTCGACCGGCCGCTGCCCCGCATATTTTTGCGCAATGAACGCGGTCTCCGTTTTCGCCTCCGCGAGGTGAATGATCAACGGCGCCTTTGTGCGGTTTGAAAGATCGCGGGCCTCAAGCAGATGCACTTGCGAAACCGTGTACGGGGCATGCGGGGCAACCGCCGGCACGATCAGCGGATCATTCTGCCATTTGCGAATAAATCGCTCCGTATATTCCAGCCCGGCCGCCCATGTTTTGTTGTCCGGCACCGGAAAGTCTATGACCGTCTCGCCCAAAACGCCGCGGACGCCTGCTTTTTTTGTCTCATCCGCAATGGCATCCTCAAAATAATACATATCGCAGTAGGTAGTTGTACCACCGCGTACCATTTCCGCCAGCCCAAGCCGTGTGCCGGCGCGAACGAAAACTTCGTTAACATTCTTCGCTTCCGCCGGAAAAATAAACCTGGTCAGCCAATCCTGCAGGTCGAGGTCATCCGCGATGCCGCGAAAGAGCGACATCGGCACGTGCGTATGCGTGTTTATCAGCCCCGGTATTATCACCTTTCCCGCGGCATTGATCGTTTGCCTGGCCCGCTGCCCGCGCATATCCGATGCCTTCCCGATCGCAAGGACCTTCCCGTCCTTGATCGCGATCGCCCCGTCCTCGATCACATTCCGGTCCTGGTCCATAGTAACGACCGTGCCGCCGAGGATGAGGAGGTCAACTGATGGGCCTTGCTTAGACTGCGCTAGCGAGAACGAAGAAAGCAGGCAAAACACAAAAAACGCGGCCAGCGCCCGCGCTGAGTTTGTATAGCTTGATTTATGGATGGTCATTTCGATGATCCGGTCGCCCAAATGCAGGCCTGAGACGCGAATGCTGCTCGGTATCTATCTCTACTACCTATTGACTTCCGACAATTCCTTTAGATCCAACATGTCCTTATCGAGCCCGACTGCCTTCCATAAGCAATTCGACGCACCCGCTCAGCGTGCTGCAGTCTCTCCTTGGGCGTCGTATTTCGCCAATACTCGTTCTCGGCCGATTTGTCAGAGATCGACACGACCTTTAGTTTTGTCTTGTCCAACCGAAGTTCGGGAATGTCACTAACTTCACTCATTCTTCAACAAAATAATCTGAGTCGATACGTTTGATCTCGTAATTTGCGACTACGTTGACGCCAACATTGAAATCGATCAAAAGATCCGCAAGTTCCTCACCATCGATCAAAATAATATTGCTCGAAATTGATTTTACATAATCTCTTGCACCGTTGGAAAAATTCGACGTTGTGATAAAAACACCCTTGGTCGCCTGTTTGCCCATGAGAGCTCCAGCAAAGCCGCGCAATTCAGGACTCCCGACCGTCGCTTCCCATTTTTTCGCTTGCAAATAAATTACGTCAAGTCCGAGACGGTCTTCCTTAATAATTCCGTCGATACCGCCATCATTGCTTTTACCTACCGCCTTTCCTGCATCCTGGAGCGTTCCGCCATAACCCATCGCAACTAACAATTCCACAACGAGTCTTTCAAAAAAGCTTGGCGAACATGCCTTGACCTGCTCAAGAACCTCGTTGGCGAGACTATTGCGAATCGTCTGAAACGATGTTTCAAATGCTTCTTCCGGCGTGCTTTCATTCTCAGGTATCGCTTCTGGAGACACAGGTTCGTCTATTCCCGATTTCTTTTTGGATTTTCGAGCCAGGAATGCTGCGAACTCTGGAAATTGCTTCAACAACTGGACATTAACTTCAGTCGGATTTGTCGATAGAAAATTAAATCCACGTTCCGAAATTCGAAAGTGTCCCCGTCGAGTTGAATCTAACAAGCCCGCTTGCCCCAGGTACGTTCTCGCCCAACCAACACGGTCATCGATCACAGATTTTCTTCCGCTCGACAACAATTGATTGCGTTCGTCTTCTGTAAGTTTAAAAGCTTCCGATACCGCACGCGTGGCGTCGCGCAATGAATGTTCTTGTCTATCTCCCGCAAACTTCAAGAGCGGTAACATCGCTGATTGGTAAGTAGGAAGTGCCATAGCCTTATTTCAAAAACTTCGAATCAAAAGCCCGCGGCAGGAGTTCGCTCATTTGGACGGTTTCGGTTTTGCCTTGGAGGTTGGACAAGATCACCGGAACGTCGCCGCAGAACTCCCAGATTATCTGGCGGCAGACGCCGCACGGTGGTGTCAGGTCTTCGGTATCGACGACGACGGCGATGCGGCCAAATTTCTTTTCGCCGCGCGAGATGCCTTTCCATATCGCGACGCGTTCGGCACAAACCGTCAGCCCGTAGCTTGCCGATTCGACATTGCAGCCGGTGTAAATATTCCCTTCGTCCGTTTCGACCGCCGCTCCGACCTTAAAGTTCGAATAAGGCGCAAATGCATTTTCGCGCACATCGCGCGCGGCATTGATCAGATCTTCGTCAGTATGTTTCATTAGGCAATTCTCTATCGCGATTAAGGCAAACTCCCTACCGGCCGTGTTTCCGCCTGGAGTTTTTCGCGGACCATGCTGCAGAGAAATTCGACAGTGATGCCGGTGTTCGACCCTTCCGGAATGATAATGTCAGCGTGCCGTTTTGACGGTTCGACAAACTCAAAGTGCATCGGGCGAATGGTCCGCTCATATTGTTCAAGCGTTCGCTCGAACGTGCGGCCGCGTTCGGTAATATCGCGTTTCAGCC
>JADLDC010000023.1 GCA_020846885.1 Acidobacteriota bacterium
TCTCAAGTTCCCAAACCTCTTTGCTCGTGCCGTTGAAAATGATCTGTTCGCCAACGAATCCGGCTTTCAACGCCTTCCAAAGCTCGCCGCCGCTGTTCACCTCGATGTCGCAATCGGCATCTTTTACCGCCCGAAGTATGCCCATTGTGGACATCGCTTTTGCGGCATAACAGAGTTTTAACGGACGGTCGATCCGCTCGGCAGCTTTCTTAAGACGCTCAATGTTATGTCGAATTCGCGGCTCGCTGTAAACGAAAAGCGGCGTGCCATATTCGAGCGCAAGTTCAACCGCATCGACGCCATTTATGTGCAGCCGGCCAATTTTTGTTTCGAGAAAATTGTCGAGTTCCCAGGGTTGGGGCATAAGGGTTTTTGCCGCGGATCTGCGCGGATCGTCGCTGATCAGGAAAATTCGATAGCCAGGTCTTTTTTCCTATTCGCGACAGTCCGCGCAGATCCGCGGCTAATATTCTTCATTTCTTTATCAACTGAATTCCACTGCCTCGCGGATGAAGGCCGGGCAGCGAGATCGGCAGCCTGCCGGTAATATCCTGCAGGCCAAGCACCGAACGGGCGGCGGCGCGTTGTAAGCTGGGCATATCGCCGTAGGCAACGAGATAGGTTTTCATATCCGGGAACGAGCCGAGCACATACGGATTGCCGAAGCTGATGCCGATGACCTTCTTGTTTGCGGCAAGAGCTTCTCTCAAGATCGCGGCACCGTTTTCCGGAATCCCGACGCTGTTTTTTGCACCTGAGCGAACGCGGCCGTAGAGGCCGAATACGACAACGTCGGCCTCCTGCATCGCTTTGCGGGCGGCATCGACCTGCTCGTTGAGCGAATTTTCCTGAACGTAGCCCGAGGCGAATCTCAATCCCGCCGATCGAAGGCCGCCGACAAAGCTGTTCATCGTGTTCGGCCCGTCGAAGCCGTTAGAAACACCAATAACAGCGATTCGCTTTGAGCGGTCGAGCGGCAGATCGCCGCCGTTGCGGACAAGCGTTATTGCCCGGGTCGCGATCTCGTCGGTCAGTGCCCGCGTTTCGGCGTTGCCGACTATCTTGTCAATATTTTCGAGCGGAGCGATGCGGTCTTTGAACAATCCAAGCTCATGTTTCCATGCGATCTGCCGCGCCACCGATTCATCAAGCCGCGACATCGGTATTCGGCCCGAAGCGACTGCATCTTTCAGGCCGCGGAGCATTGCGTCAACATCGGCAGGTTTTTCGAGAATGTCGGTGCCGGCTAGAAAAGCCCGAACTCCGGCTTCTTCCTGTGTGAAATAGATCGTCAGGCCGCTCATCGACATCGCGTCGGAAACGATCAATCCCTTAAACCCGAGGTCATTCCGCAGGATGCCCGTTTGTACTTTCGCCGAAAGCGTTGCGGGAATCGTCGCGGTTTGGTTGACGATCTCGGCACCTCGCTCGGCATCACCCTGAATGAAATTCTTTAGAGGTTTTATCACTTCCGGATCGATCTGCGGCAGTGCTATATGGGCGATCATCACCGAGCCAATGCCGTCGTCGATCGCTTTCTTAAAAGGAACCAGTTCAAGCGAATCAAGCCGCGAACGCGGAAGATCGATTATCGGAAGGCCGCGGTGCGAATCGACGGCTGTGTCGCCGTGTCCGGGGAAATGTTTTGCCGTCGCGATGACGCGTTCGCTTTGAACGCCCTGGGCGAACGCCGATCCAAAGCGGCCAACTTCCTGCGGATCTTCGCCAAAGCTCCGGACGTTTATGACCGGATTGTCGGCGTTGTTGTTCACATCGAGCACCGGCGCATAAACATGCCTGATGCCGACCGCCCGTGCCTCGCGGCCGGTGACGACGCCGACCTTGTATGCGTAATCAGGATCGCCGGTCGCCGTCAAAGCCATCGCCCACGGGAAATTTGTCGCGTCCTCGAACCGCATGCCGATGCCGGTCTCGGCGTCGAGCGACATCAGCAGGGGAATTTTTGCAAGCTCCTGCATCCGGTTGGCGATGTGCGTCGTTTCATAGATCGGAGCGCCAAAAAAGATGATCCCGCCGATCTTGTTATCGACCACGTCGCGTTCCAGCGCTTTGAAGAACGGGCTGTCCTGGTTGGCATATCTTGCGTTGATCCCAACGTGGACAAGCTGGCCGACCTTTTCGTCAACCGACATTTTGCGCACCCGTTTGGCGGCGAAGTTCCAGGATCTTTTCGAGGGCTCCAGCTTTTGCGCTTGCGCGTCGATCTTCAACGCAGAGACGTTGAGACGCGGAGATGTCGGAACCGCCTGCGTTAGCGGGTGGGTTCTTTTCAACGCAGAGACGCTGAGACGCGGAGATGTCGGAACCGCCTGCGTTAGCGGGCGGGTTCTTTTCAACGCAGAGACGTTGAGACGCGAAGATGTCGGAACCGCCTGCGTTAGCGGGTGGGTTCTTTCAACACCGAGTTGCCGCGAAGCCGCCAGCAGAGGGCTCAACAGCACTGACAATGAGAGGACCAAACTAAGAAATGACTTCATCATTATTATTCCGAATTAGCAGCGTCACAATGAATGTGACTGCGAACGTCGCCACACTGCCGATCAATGCATACCACGGCCATGCTATGCGCGGGCCGGGAACGAATCCGTTGAACGCTAGTAAGATGTATATCATCAGTGCCGTGCTGGCCAGCATTCCCGTAAGTGCGTGCACCTCTTTAGCCCGCTTTAAAAATGTTCCGACAAGGAATACGCCAAGCACCGGGCCATTGAATAACGATGCCACCGAAAGGGCGAGGTTTAACGCCGATTCGCCCGTGGCCATAAAAGCGATGGCGACAACGATCTGAATGATGCCGATAATCACAGTCAGAACGCCCGAAAGCTTTAACAGCTGTTTGTCGGTCACGGACTTTGCAAACGGTTTATAGAGATCGTTGATAAACGTCGCGGCGATCGAGTTAAGCGACGACGAAAGAGCGGCCGCAAATATGGCCGCCACGACCAGCCCCGACAAGCCCGCGGGCATGTGTTCGGTAATAAAATTCGGGAAGACCTGGTCAGGCTTTGCAAACGGAAATGTGCCCGGAACACCGCTTCCCGCCACGCCGGCTTGAGCGTACTCCGCCGAGTTGTACGGGGCGTAAAA
>JADLDC010000024.1 GCA_020846885.1 Acidobacteriota bacterium
ATTTATGCTTCACGGGTTTACGAGTCCTCGGCGGGTTGTGATCACAGGTTTCGGGTGCGTAACGCCGATCGGGATCGGCCGTGAACAATTTTGGGAAGGACTTAAAGCCGGTAAGAGCGGTGTTCGCCGTATCGAAAGTTTCGATCCGTCTGCTTTTCATATCCAGATCGCGGGCGAGATACCCGAGTTCGACTGGCACGCCCAGCTAAATCCAAAAGATCGTCAGCACGTTCCGCGCACGGTTCCGCTTGCCCTGGCCGCCGCCCGCGAGGCGGTTGCCGATTCCGGCATTAGCACCGACGGCCTGTCTCTTGAAGAAAAGCGTCGCTTTGGCGTGATACTTGGTACGGGCGGCGGCGGGCTTTCATTTACCGAAAAACAATTTGGTTTCTGGTTCTCCGGCAACGCAGGCAAGGGCAGCATCTATACGATTCCCGCATCCACGCACGGCGGCCTTTCTTCCGAATTGTCAATGGCCTTCGGCCTTCACGGCCTCTCACATATCGTCTCGACAGGCTGCACTTCATCGACCGACGCGATCTTTTATGCGGCTCAGCACATTGCCCTCGGCCGTCAGGATGTGATGCTTGCCGGCGGCGTCGATTCACCGATCTCGCCCGGGATATTGAAAGGTTTTGAAGTGATGAAGGTTTGCACTGATAAATGGAACCACGATCCGGCGCGTGCATCGCGGCCGTTTTCTCGTGATCGGTCCGGCATGGTCGTCGGCGAGGGCTCGTGGGTGTACGTTCTCGAAACTGAAGAAAGTGCCAAGGCACGAAAAGCTCACGTTTACGCCGAGATCGCGGGATACGGCTCTACCTGCGATGCTTATCACCGCGTCCGCCTGGAAGAGAACGGAGTAGAACCCGCCCGCGCAATGACGATTGCGATCGAAGATGCGGGCCTGTCGCCGTCTGATATCGAATACGTCAATCTTCACGGAACTTCCACTGAATTGAACGACCGGATCGAAACGCAGGCAATGAAACGGGCCTTCGGCGAACATGCATATGAGATCCCGATGTCCGCGCTTAAATCCCAGATCGGCCACCCGCAAGGCGCAACCGGAGCCGCCGGTATAGGAGCAACGCTGCTTGCATTGAACGAAGCCATTCTGCCGCCGACCATAAACCTCGATGAAGCCGACCCGGCCTGCGATCTGGATTACGTTGCGAACAACTCTCGAAAGCAAAAGGTAAATTTTGGATTGTGCAACTGCATCGGATTTGGGTCAAAAAATTCAGCTTTGGTCGTCGCCAAGTGTGAACCTTGACCTCATGGTATGACCTGTGGTATTACTTACTAATGAGCGTCGCAAAGGTTACAATCTCAATTGAATCCCAACTACTGAAAAGGATCGATTCCCTCGTGAAGAACCGGGTTTTTCCCAACCGCAGCCAGGCCATACAGTCCGCGGTTGAGGAGAAAGTTATACGCCTCGATAAGAGTCGACTCGCTCGCGAGTGCGCGAAACTGGATAAAAAGGAGGAGCAGGCCTGGGCCGATCTGGGGCTGGCTGCTGAGGTGGACGAATGGCCAGAATATTAAGGGGAGACATAGTTTGGGCAGCCCTCGACCCTACCATCGGCCATGAGCAATCAGGCTCGCGCCCGGTATTGGTCCTTAGCGAAGAGATCTTCAATGAGCGTTCAGGAACGGTCGTAGGCGTCGCGGTTACAAGCCAGCGCCCGAAGGTCGGATTTCCGCTTTCCTTAGAACTTTCGGATGAACGACTTCCAAAGAGATCTTGGGCAAAGATAAGCCAGATCAGAACGCTTTCGGTACAACGGCTTGGTAAGAAGATCGGAACTGCAAGCCTAGAGGAACTTGATTCTGTGGTCGAGGGCCTGACAGAGATTATCGGTGGGTGATTCAGTGATTCAGTAATGAATTGCGTTGAAACAAATAAGAGCCGCACGTTTAGTGGCCAGCATGCGCGCCTTGGCTCTTGCTTATTTGTATTTCATGATGAACATTTGAGCTACAAAGACGACGGGTTTTCCCAAAATGAGTATAAGGGCCGCTCTTGTGGAAGAGCGGCCCTTGGTAGGTTTAGTCTTGGAAGGTTAGTAAGACAGGATTGTATGAATTCGCTCAGTTACGGTCGAACGCCACCGAAGGAGGGTAGTAAAACGCCCTCGATACTTTGAAATTCTTTGCGTCAACCTTTTTCCTTGCCCCGCATTCGGTACAGGCCATATAGGTATCTTTATCAGATGTGAAAGGCCGCGTCAGGCGTTTGTGCCAGCAACCGAACAGCGACGCAATAAACCCGATCTTTCGATCTGACGCTCCTGCTTCACGGCCGGCGGCTACATTTTCCGCCAGAAAATTCTGTTCCAATATCAACTGCATAACCTTGTTCTCCTCGTTAAAGCCAGTCAAATGTGACCTTTCACATTAACTAGAACGATCTAAGGGGAAAGATTTGCGTAACTTATGATGATAGGAAGCAAGGAAAGTTTGCCTGCATCCCCGGCGATAAATTACGCTCGTTTCCTTCTATTACGCGTATTCGGTAGAATCTTCCACAAAGATTCGGAGAAAAAAAATGAAAAAATTGTCAAAAAAGGTGCTCTATGTATTGATTTCCGCAATATTGCTTGCCGCGCCGGCCTTTGCGTGGGATGATGTCGGCCACAAAATTACCGGCTATATAGCCTGGCAGCGGATGTCGCCGCAGGCGCGCGAGAATGTGATACGCATTCTGCGAACGGCGCCGGAAGATTCAACACTTGGCATTTACTATCAGCCGTACGGCGTCGAACCTGATGATGTACGCAAGCTCGAATATTTTATGCTGGTGGCGACCTGGGCCGATATTGTGCGCGACTTTGGGGCCGACTCCGGTTTCAGGAATGAGGTCCGGCAGCGAAAATATCACAGGTCCAATTGGCACTATGACGATATCTTCTGGAAACAGGTGGACGGCAAAGTTGAACTGCTGACCGGATTTCCTGAAGGCGGCCAGGGCGTACCGAAATTAAAGGAGTTCGATGCAGTGCTCAGAA
>JADLDC010000025.1 GCA_020846885.1 Acidobacteriota bacterium
ATAACGAAAAGGCAAAGCACCACGGCGAGGAAGAATTGGACCCGCTCGAATTTAACGATCTGCTGAAAGAGCGCGCAAAGATCGTCGAGATGGACCCGCAGTTTTTCAAGCGGTCGGTCAACGAAGGTTTTTCGGGCGGCGAGAAAAAGCGAAACGAAATTTTGCAGATGGCCGTGCTTGAACCAAAGCTCGCGATACTCGATGAAACCGATTCGGGGCTCGATATCGACGCACTTCGCATCGTCGCCGAGGGCGTAAATAAACTGCGTTCGGAAGACAACGCGATCATTTTGGTGACGCATTATCAGCGGCTCTTAAATTTCATTGTGCCGGATATGGTCCACGTTCTTGCCAACGGAAAGATCGTCAAGGAAGGCGGCAAGGAATTGGCGTTGGAACTCGAAGAGAAAGGTTATGATTGGGTGAAGGCGGCGGGCAAGTGATGGAGGACCTTTCGCTGGAAGAACATATCGAAGCCGAGATCGCGCTGGCCGCTGAACTAAGCAAAGCTGGCGACGATGAGGCCGCTTTTCGACATCTTGAACGTGCTCATGTTCTCGGCCAGGCGAGTACCTATTATCACACGCGTGTGCATTTGCTTATGCTAAAACACGGGATCAAAACCCGTAACATTCGTGAAACGGCCGGGCAAGTTTTGCGCGTTGCCGGTGCTGCGACAAAAACGCCGCTCGGTATTTATCCAAAAGGCAACACAGGCGGTGCAAATGTCAGCCCGATCAGGCCAATGCCGGTACCGGATGACCTGGCTGAGATACTCCGCGAGGCTGGGAGATAAAGAAATGTGGGTTGATGAAATTATGCAGCAAACTTACACGGCAATAATCAAACAGGACGGCGATTGGTGGATCGGCTGGATCGAAGAAATACCGGGCGTCAATTGCCAGGAAGCGACGCGTGAGGAACTTGCGGAGTCGCTTCGAGTAACACTGGCCGAGGCGTTGGAGTTTAATCGAGAAGAAGCCCGGGCGTTGGCAGGTGAAAATTATCGGGAACTACCAATAGCCGTATGAAGCGGAGGGAGCTTTTGCGTCACCTGGCGTCGAACGGCTGCGAACTCCTGCGCGAAGGCGGCCGACATTCATGGTGGCACAATCCGGAACAGAACCGCCGTTCGGCCGTGCCGCGACATAACGAGATCCCGGACGAACTGGCGCGAAAGATATGTAAGGACCTCGGCGTTCCGAAAGTAAAATAATTAGTTTGACGGTAGAAAACAAAAATTCAACGTCCATTACTTTGCCGGCCGTCGCACTCGCCGTTTTTGCGGCTGTTTTGATCATTGCATTTCTGGCGAATCGGGGCAGCGATATCGGCCAGATCGGAAAGTTCTTTGAAAATCTTGGCGGCGGGCCGTTGGGCGGCAGCGGCATTGTCGATAGTTTTGTTGGTGTCGTTGTTGCGATCTTGATTGCGGCGGCCTGGTTTGGAATTGGTAGTTTTGTTCTTTCGTTCATCGAGACGGAGCGAAGCGAAGATCATTCGCATGCGCTTGAGCTGGCATTGAAAACTGGCGCGGGTGCGGCTGTTTGGTCGGTATTGTGGTTCTTTCTTGGGATTGCGGGAGCATATTCGAAGGCAGTTGGAGCGGCTGCGTTGATCGTTGGGCTCGCCTTTGTAGTTTTGGCTCTCCGCCGTGTTAAAGAAGCAAAGGCGGAAAGCCGAATGCCGGAACGCGCGGCGGTTTTTGACAAAATAGTTTTGGTTTTGATCTCGGTGCCGGTGGTTTTGTCGTTCATTGCGGCGCTTGCTCCGCCGACGGCGAAGGACACGCTGCTTTATCATTTTGCGGTGCCGAAAGCGTTTATCGCTCAGGGCAGCAGTGCATTTATCGAAGGCAACATTGCCAGCTATCTTGCGCTTGGGAACGAGATGCATGTCGTGTGGGCGATGCTGCTCGGCGGGTTCGTAAACGCTCGTGCGGCCGAGGCCGCGGCCGGTGCGGCGATGTGGATGTTCTTTCCGATATTGCTTGCGGCCGTTTTCGGATGGGCGCGCGAGATCGGTATTTCGCGGCGATGGTCGCTTATCGCGGTGCTGATGGTCGCGTCGGTCCCGACCGCCTATCACGTTGCGGCGAGCGCTTATATCGATCTTGCACTGGCATTGTATGTAACGCTGGCGGTTTACGCGTTGTCGCGTTGGTGGCGGACGCTTGAGAATGCTTGGTTGATATTGATCGCGATATTTCTCGGCGCGGCGTTGTCGGCGAAATTGACGTCGGTGGTCGTCATCGCAGCATTTGGATTGATCGTGTTGCTTCGCGTTAGAAAAGCGAAAGAAATTGAGCCGAGCGCTGTTGGAAAAATTTTAGTGAGTGGTTTTGCAGCGTTGGTGCTGGCTGGTGTGATCGCTTCGCCGTGGTATCTGCGGACGTGGGCCGAGACGGGAAGTCCGGTTTTTCCGTTCTATATGAACATCTGGCCGGGCGAGGCGCCGGGGTGGGACAAGGAACGGTCAAATCTGTTTCAGGCGATGAATTCGCAATACGGCCGTGTGACCGGCACAGCCGCCGACCAGTTGCTGGCACCCTGGAATGTTTCGGTGAAGGCACAGCCGGAGGAAGCGAGGTTTTTTGACGGCGTTCTTGGTGTCACATTTCTGATCGGGCTGCCGATTTTGATATTTGCTCTTTGGAAATTCGATCTGCCGGTCGAGGTTCGCATCGGCGCCGGTGTCGCGGCCGTAGTGTTTTTGTTTTGGCTGTTTTCGAGCATGCAGCTTCGATATTTGCTGCCGATATTGCCGCTGCTCGCGATCGGCATTGCCGCATCGGTAGAGCAGATCGCCGCTCGCCGAAGCGCGCTTTATATGGCGGCGAAATATTCGATAAGCATTGCGGCCATTTGCGGAATACTGACCGCATTCGCGTGGTTTTTGCAAAAGGCACCGCTTCGCGTCGTGCTCGGCGGCGAGACGCGTGACCAATATTTGACGCGGAATTTGGACTACTACTCGTTCTATCAAGCGTTGAACACAACGACAGCAAAGGACGCGCGCGTTTGGCTTATAAACATGCGGCGGGACACTTACAACCTCGACAGGCCGGTCGTTTCCGATTATTTATTCGAGGATTGGACATTGCGGCAGATGCTTTGGGAATCGCGCAGCGTGCAGGAACTGAAAGCAAAAGCGGCGGCGATGAATCTGCAGTATATGCTGACGCGGTACGATTTTTTGTTCGATTACGACCGCTCGACACTGGTTGACGACACAAAACCGCGGGCCGAGAACGAGGCGAAATTGAAGATAGCGAAAGAGCTTATTTTGGATAGGGCCAATACTGTCCATTCGGACGGGAAGTTTAGTTTGGTGAAGTTGTTTTAGGGAATGCGGTTTTCACCACAGAGGCACAGAGAGCACAGAGAAATTTTGATCGAATTGAGCGAGAATATTTACAGGTAATTAGTAGAATGGTTTCATCTATTGCAGTTAAGAAGACGCAGTTTGCGGACGATTTCAAGAAGTTGATCGAGGCGGAGAACGATCAGGCAATGCGGTCGCTTCGCGAGCGGGCGTATGATTATTTTGCCGAGAACGGTTTTCCAACGCCTAAACTCGAAGATTGGAAATACACGAACGTCGCCGAGATCGGAAAGCAGGAATGGACGGCCGGAAGGTTCGGGTTTGAAATGCCTACGATGGACGACGATGTTCGTGACATCCTTGGACGTTTTTCGATTGACAGAAACGGATTCACAGCTCTGAATCTTGCCCTTGCGGAGGTTGCCGTTGTTCGGATACCAAAGAATACTGTCGTCGAAGAACCGATCGAGTTTCCATTCGCGGCCCCGGATGGAACGGCCGAGTTTCCTCATGTGATCGTGATTGCCGAAGCCGGAAGCCGTGCGACGCTTGTCGGTGTTTACGGTTCATCGGCGAGGTCGTTTACAAACACGGCCGTGCAGATAATTGTCGAAGACAACGCGAATTTAACCCATTATCGCGTGCAGAAAGAATCGGCGGAAGCGTTTCATTATGGTGTCACGGAGGTTTCGCTTGGCCGCGGCAGTTATTACAATTCGACCAATATAAATATTGGCGGTGCGATATCGCGGCACGATATTGACCTGAAATTTACCGCCGAGGGCGGCGAGGCTTGGGTTGACGGTTTGTACATGCTCTCGGGCGAACAGCACGCCGACACGCATTCGATAATCGATCATCTTGTGCCAAATTGCACTTCGCATCAAAATTACAAAGGCGTTTTGAACGACCATTCGCGCGGCGTTTTTAACGGCAAGGTCTTTGTCCGCGAAAACGCACACGGGACCGACGCGCAGCAGTCGAACAAGAACCTGCTCCTATCGAACGACGCCCGCGTCGATACAAAACCGCAGCTTGAGATTTTTAACGACGATGTAAAATGCGCCCACGGGGCAACGGTCGGCCAGCTTGAAGATGAGGAATTGTTCTATCTGCTGACACGCGGATTGCCTGAACCGCTTGCAAGAAATTTGCTGACATATGGATTTGCGGAGGAGATAATCAACAAGGTCGGGATCGAGTCGATAAAGGGCGAGCTGGACGCGGCAGTGTTGAATCGGTTGAAGGCGGAGATTTAGATGGATGTCTATCCCACAAAGTATAGCGATGCTTTTGGCGACGAAGTTGTATCAATTTCGAACGACGGAAAGAATCTCCGAATGCGGGTTCGCGGTGTGGTTTTCGCTGGACGCGATTTCGCTTGGTTTGAGCCGGAGAACGAAGTCGACGTTCCG
Source organism: Acidobacteriota bacterium (assembly GCA_020846885.1). Lineage (GTDB taxonomy): Bacteria > Acidobacteriota > Blastocatellia > Pyrinomonadales > Pyrinomonadaceae > OLB17. The sequence continues at coordinate 4,740 of JADLDC010000025.1, forward strand.
CAGGGACGTTTTTCCCTTTGTCAGGGTGGGTTGTGCGACTTCCGCATCGAATTTGCGATTCCTCTCGAGATAGCGCAGCCGAAGCAAACAACGCTGGAGGAGCTTCGCGTCACCATCTCCGTTGGAGGCGCAGATAAATTTGGGTTCCCGACGAGTGATGTTTCGTTGGAGCTTACTGTTTTCGAACGGGAGCTGAAGTCAAGAGGCACAAGCCAGTGGTTCGAGGATGAGCTTCTTGATATACAGGCGCAATTACCGACGGGCTGTACTTTCAGAAGTTGTTTTGGGTGCGCATACTCCGATTACAGTGTGTACGGCCATGGCTTCTTTGGCAACATGCTGTGTTTTAGGAATATCAAAGATCGATATTCCAAAGTGAAGGACAAGGATGAGTATATGGAGATCATGGACCTAAGTATCGAAACGGTTCAGGAAACCTATGTCTGCCCGGAGTTTGCAATTCGCCGCCCGGGCACAGGTTATCGCGGGTAGGAAATGCTATGAAAGCAGTAAAAGAAATGGTCAATTGGGACGTTGAAAAAGTAAGAAACGATTTTCCGGTGCTGTCGCAAACCGTGAACGGTAAGCCGCTGGTCTATCTGGACAACGCGGCGTCGTCGCAGGTGCCGCAGGTTGTTATTGACCGCGGGTCGAAGTATTTGCGTGAGGAGCACTCGAACATCCACCGCGGCGTGCATTATTTGTCGCAGCACGCGACGACGGCTTATGAAGCGGCGCGTGAGAAGGTGAAACGCTTTATCAACGCTCCGGATGTAAACTGCTGCATTTTTGTCCGAGGCACGAGCGAGGCGATCAATCTGGTCGCGCAGTCTTACGGGAAAGGCTTTATCAACGAAGGCGACGAGATCGTCATTTCGCAGATGGAGCATCATTCGAATATTGTGCCGTGGCAGGTGGTGGCGGAAGAACGTGGGGCGAAGATCCGTGTGATTCCGATGAATGAGCGCGGCGAGCTCGTTATCGAAGAATACGACAAGCTGCTCAACGAGCGGACAAAGATCGTCGCGGTCGGGCATGTTTCAAACGCGCTGGGCACGGTCAATCCGATCAAGGAGATGATCGCAACGGCGCATAAATTCGGCATTCCGGTTTGTGTTGACGGAGCACAGGGCGTACCGCATTTTCCGGTGGATGTTCAGGACCTCGACGCGGATTTCTTTGCCTTTTCGGGGCACAAGATGTTTGCCCCTACGGGAAGCGGCGTTCTCTACGGCAAGCGCGAATGGCTGGACAAGATGCCGCCGTATCAAACCGGCGGAAGCCAGATCCGCACGGTGAGTTTTGAGAAAACGACTTACGCTCCGCTGCCCGCAAAGTTCGAAGCAGGCACGCCCGCCATCGCGGCCGGCATCGGTTTGGGTGCGGCGATAGATTATCTAAACTCGATCGATTTCGAGGCCGCCGCGGCTTACGAGCACGAACTGCTCGGATACGCGACGCAGCGTCTCGCCGACATTCCCGGCGTCGGCATCATCGGCACCGCCGCCGAAAAAGCCAGCGTCCTGTCGTTCGAGATCGAAAACGTCCACCCGCACGACATCGGCACGATATTAGATCAACAAGGCATCGCCATCCGAGCCGGCCACCACTGCGCCCAACCCGTAATGCAGTTCTTCGACGTCCCCGCAACCGCCCGCGCGTCGTTCGCGTTCTACAACACGCGGGAAGAAGTTGATAAATTGGCCGATGCGGTGCAGAAGGTTATTGAGGTGTTCGCTTGATACGTGTTCGCAAGAAAATTGCACTTTTCGTGGTCGGCCTGATCGTACTCGGTGTTGCCGTATTTGCTGTCTTCGTCTTTGTTGCAGTTCTACGATCGACTCCGAGCGAAGCAGTTGTTAGGCGCGAGTTCCTGAATCGTTATCCAGGCGCGACGATACGCAATACAGAGTTGATCTTTGAACAGAATGGAAATGTCGTTTATTTGATCACTGCCCGGGAAAAGGACAAATCGGAGGAAGGCAAATACGATTTCGCACTAGACTATTCCGATGAGAAATGGACTTGGTGCGACGATAGGACAGAAAGAAAATGTAAAAAGTTATGGGAGTAATCCTCCTGCGCGGCGAAACATCGTCAGGGCACTTGAGCACGCCGTATTTGAGATCGGCCACGCCACTCGCGGCCCCTATGTTAAAATACATCCAGAGGGTAGATTATGGTCAATGTTGAGACAATTACTGAAAAGGTGCGAATGCTGCCGGTATCATCTCAAATGGAAGTGTTTGAACTTGTCGAAGGACTTTTGAAACAGTCGGCAAAATTAAGTGCTGCCGAAAGGGCTGCGGCATGGAAGGCATGGGCGGATGGTCATCGCGATAATCGAGCTGTTGTGGAAGACAGCCGCGATGCGATCTATGAAGACGATTGACGATGGCGGAATTTCAATTAGACACAAACGTCTTGCTGCGAAGCGCCGAACCTGCCCATCCAATGCATTCGTTAGCGGTAAATGCTGTCAAGGGCCTACTTGAGAATGGCGATCGAGTCTGTTTGATCCCGCAAAATCTGATCGAGTTTTGGAATGTCGCAAGCCGGCCAATTGAAAATAACGGCTTCGGTTGGAATTCGGCAAGAATTGATTCGGAAATATCCAGCCTTGAATCAGCACTCACAGTTCTACCTGATAGCCAGGCAATATACCGCGAGTGGAAAAAATTGGTAGTTACATATGATGTGAAGGGTAAGCAGGTTCACGATACACGGATCGTTGCCGCTATGAATGTTCATGGGATTACGAACTTGTTGACTTTCAATTTGGCAGATTTCAAACGGTTTGAAGGTATCAATTTGATCGATCCTGCAATGCCTTCCACGGCATAATGTTGACCATCGGGTTCAATGCCAAACATCAACATCTCATGTCAATGCGAGCAATTAGTGGTTTTTCTCCGACCGGGGTAGCCACCGCCTCGCGCGTCATTCGCGTTCTACAACACGCGGGAGGAAGTTGATAAATTGGCCGATGCGGTACAGAAGGTTATTGAAGTGTTTGTGTGATTGAAATATCTAGACTTTTAGTTTTTGGCTTGATCTTCTTTGTATTTTGCAACTGTGCTCCAAAGATCACGCCTCCGGTTGAGTTTGAAGAGGTCCGTCTTCACCGCTGGACGGCGCTCGAGGGCGGTGAGATCTTTGTCTTGCGGCATGTGGGGGCGGAGTGGTCGGCAGAACTTCTGAGCGACGCAACTCGATTTCGCTGTTTGTTCGGAAGAAAGGTCACGCCAAAATCGGACTGGAATACGTTATGGAATACTCTCGTCCAAGATGGGCTGATGGAAATTTCGGGATCTGAGCCACCGTCCGGGTTGGAGGACGGTGACGGATTTCGTCTTGAGGTAAGATCGGGCGGGAAGATTCAACAGTATGTTGTGGAGAATCCTACGCATCAAAGTTCCGAGAACGCAAAACGCATTCTGAGAATCGGAGATCTGATAAGCAAGGAATTTGATACCCCGATGTTTGCGGCAAAGTACGATAGGGGACAGGTGTTCGATTATTTGTATGCTCCGTGTAAGAAGGAATGATGGGTGCGTGAATCGCAGGTGATCAAAATCATGAAAGAAACGACGTTATGATGGGTTAGAATATTTGCATGAAAAGAAAGGCTCCAATCACAGTTGGCGATTATAGTTTCACGATTCTTGTTGAGCTGAACGACCCCGATGGATATTTGGTGACCTGCCCGGCTTTACCCGGACTTGTTACACAGGGCGACACGCTTGACGAGGCTTTTGCGATGGCTAAGGACGCAATCGAAGGTTATTTGATCAGTCTGATCAAGCACGGCGATCCGATTCCCGAAGACAAAATGGCATTTCCTGTTCGTGTAAGGATCGAAAATGAGCAAATTGCCGCGTGACCTGAAGCCCAAAAAGGTCGTCAAGGCACTTGAGCGCGCCGGATTTGAGGTTGGTTGACCACGTTACTGGCAGCCACTACATCCTCAGAAAGGGGAGCCTTCGCACTTCCGTCGCTTACCATCAGACGATCAAGACTGGCACACTCCGAGCGATTTTAAATCAGTGTGAATTATCCGTCGAAGAATTCATCAAGCTGTTATAACAATGTCAGAATTAAACGACCTATATCAGGAAACAATTTTAGAGCACAACAAGAATCCGCGGAATTTTCGGGAGATCGAGGGTGCGGATAGGATGGCGGATGGGAATAATCCGTTGTGCGGGGACGCGTTGCGCGTTTATGTGAAGATGGACGGCGATACTGTAAGTGATGTTGCGTTCAAGGGTTCGGGCTGCGCGATTTCGAAGGCGTCGGCGTCGATGATGACGCAGGTGATGAAAGGGAAAACGCGTGAAGAGGCTGAGGTACTTTTTGACGAGTTTCACCGGATGGTGACGGGCGGGCTCGATGTCGAGACGGATGAAAATCATCTTGGCAAATTGAAGATCTTCGCCGGGGTTTTAGAGTTTCCCGCACGTGTAAAATGCGCGTCGTTGAGTTGGCATACGCTGGACGCGGCATTGCATGGCGACGCGGAGGTTTCGACGGAATGATGAAGCAGGATATACAAACGCGGGCCGACCTGGACAGGCTTCTGGAAGAGTTTTACAAAGTGGCGATGAAGGACGAAGAGATCGGCCACCATTTTGACGATCTTGATCTCGAAACACATCTGCCTGTGATCGGCGATTTTTGGGAAAAGGTTCTGTTTGGCCGGCCGGTCTATTTTAACAATCCGCTGGCGGCGCATTTGAAGCTTGATCAAAAGTTTCCGCTAATGCCGGAGCATTTTGTTCGCTGGGTCGCAATTTTCACGCGGATAGTTGATGAACTGTTCAACGGCGAAATGGCCGACGCTGCGAAGGGCCGGGCGCGAATGATCGCCGGCAACATGAGCAACCGTGTCAACGGCATGCGTCTCGCGTATCGATAATTATTGGGGCTCGCGGCGGTACGAAGCGGAGGCGCGATCAAATCGTTCGATCTGCGCGTTTATCCACACATTCCCAAAGCCCATTTCATCCGCCATTATCGAAGCCACTTTCGGCGCCATTTCGACGGCCGCATTTGCATTCAGAAAAAGCGCCCGCGTTCGCCGAGCGAGTACGTCTTCGACGGTGCAAGCCATTTCGTCACGCACAGCTCTGATCACATCTTCGCGAGTGTAAGGCAGCGCAGGATGAAGGCGTTTGCCGGAATCGCCGATCTGCTGCGGCAGTTCGATCGCCAGATCTTCGGTCCGGCAAGGAGAGCTATCCATGCCGCCGATCTCGATGGCTTTATCGACCGCATCTTCTGCCATTTGCCGATATGTCGTCCACTTGCCGCCGGTGATTGTGATCAAACCCGACGCATCAACAAACAACTCGTGGCCGCGTGAAAGCGATGATGTCTTTCGGTTTTCGTCCGACGAGATCAGCGGCCTGATGCCGGCGAAAACGCTGAGAATATCGGAGCATTTAGGTATGTTTTCCAAATAAGCGCCAGCAGTTTCGAGAATGAAATCGATTTCATTATTTAAAGCCATCGGCTCAAGGTTTGGGCCGTCAACTGGCGTGTCGGTCGTGCCGACAAGCAAGTGTTCATGCCACGGGATGCAAAACAGCACGCGGCCGTCCGGCGTTTTCGGGATCATCAACGCATCGTTTGAAGGAAGGAATTTGCGGTCGAAAACGAGATGGATTCCTTGTGAAAATGAAAGATGCCTGGCAGCGCTTTTATCTTGCATCCGCCGGACCTCGTCCGAAAATATACCGGCGGCATTTATCACTGCCCTTGTTGCCACTCTATGCTTCTCGCCGGTCAGGGCATCTGTGAAGCCGACATATTTGATCCGCCCGTTCTTATCCGCATCGATCGTTTCGACCCTTGAATAATTCAACACAGCCGCCCCATGCGACACTGCAGTGCGAAGAATATAAATAAGCAAACGAGTGTCGTCGAATTGGCCGTCGTGATAAAGAACGCCGCCAACGAGGCCGCGCGCCTTGATCGACGATAGATGTTCAACAGTCTCCGAACGCGAGAGCAGGCGTGACGTTCCGATCCGATGCTTGCCGGCGAGAAGGTCGTATAGCTTCATCCCGATGCCGTAAAATACTTTCTGCCAAAGGCTGTAACAAGGAATTACAAACGCTTGTGTATGAACGACATGCGGCGCATTTTTGAGCAGGATCGAGCGTTCTTTGAGCGCTTCGCGGACAAGAGAAATATTCCCTTGCCGAAGATATCGCACGCCGCCGTGGATTAGTTTGGTCGAGCGGCTCGAAGTTCCCTTGCCGAAATCATCCTGTTCGAGAAGCAGAACCGAAAGCCCTCGCGAAGCCGCATCCAAAGCGCAGCCGGCACCCGTCGCACCGCCGCCGATAATGACAATGTCCCAGGGAGCGGTACGTTCGCGGATGGTTTCAAGAAATGCGGATCTTTGCATCCAAGACGAATCTAGCAGAGACTTGTAAATCCGACGAAATCAAAAGACAATTTTCTGTCTATGCCCCAAAACACCGAATTGCGTGAACTATTCACCATCAGATCAGGACGCGATTATTTTCCGTGGATCTCGATCGCTTTGATCATTATTGCCGCAACGATCACCTTGAAGTTTCAGGGCCGTGTTTGGTG
>JADLDC010000026.1 GCA_020846885.1 Acidobacteriota bacterium
CTGTATCCGATACGACAACATATCGTCCTCAGGGCCGGTGATGACGACGAGCCTGATCTCTTTTTCGGTGAACGTAAGGGTAGAGCCTTCGCGTTTTCCGATGGTCTGATCTTTCTCCAGCGAGGCTGCATCGCCCGCCTTTACGGTCTTGACCTCACTGCTGACGAGCGTGAACGCGGTGTGCGCGTATGAATAACCGCTTCCGGCGAGAGCGATGAATAACAGCAAAATAAAATTCTTCACGATTTCCTCCGATCGTTGGATAAAAATATAAGCCTGCCGGGAACGCGGTCCTTCGGAAAGGAAAATGCTTACCGAGATGCCTGCACCGGCAAAATGGATAGGTTTTCAAGGCTTACAGGCGCGGAGGGGCGCGAGCAGGAGGGCGTTGGCTGTGAACGGAACCGTGATATCCGACCGACCGCCTAAAAATTCCGGGTTGGGTCGAAGCGGCCCGCATTACGACGCCGGCGCCGATGTACTTCTTTGCGATCGGGCCTTCGTGCAAGGCGTCGCCCGGAAATTTGGATTTTGCGGATAGAAACGGGCTCGGTGCATTTACAAAACATCTGCAACCTGTGTCCGCCGCATCTTCCGAAACGGTTTCTTTGGCAGAAGCATGACTTGCGGCGTGGCAGGTATTTGCAGCCGCCGCTGGCCGGTGATGCGTACAAGCACACGCAGCGATCGACGAAGCGCAGAGCGAGGCCAGCACTACTAATACACCTATCGCTTGCTTTACCTGTCCAGCCAGCATCTCAACAAAGTATAAAGGTCGGCGAATTTAAATGTAAAGAACTCAACCGTGATGGAATGTTCCCTCGCGGACATTTGCAAATAGGCCGATGCGAGGCCCGTTGCAGATCGAGCGAACTTAACGGTAGCATGACATTGTGCCGGGCACCGCGGAAAACCTTATCACGTTCCGAACGCTGTACGACAGCCCGATGATCGGCGTGCGCGATTATATCTGTCGTGACACAAGCTGTGTGCGGTCGGCCGAAGAGCATACGGACACGAACACGATCACGCTGTTGCGGCACGGCGCGTTCTCAAAGCACTTTGGCAGAATACAGGCGACGGCGGATGTGAACCAGGCGATGTTCTTTTCAAAGGACACGGTTTATCAGGTCAGTCATCCGGTCGATCACGGCGACCGCGGCACTTCGTTCACCGTCGCGCCAAGGATATTGACAGATATTGTCCGCGAACTTGACCCAGGTATCGACGAACATCCCGATGATCCGTTCCCGTTTCTAACCGGCCCGTGCGAGCCCGAAGTATTCTGGCGTCATCGAGATTTTGTGCGTCGTCTCGAAGCGGCCGGCCAGCAGCCGCTTGAACATCTGTGGGCGGATGTGACGGGACTTCAGCTAATGGCCGATGTGCTTGCGGCGGCGTATATTCGCCACGGGCTTAAACGAAAACGCCGCGCGGCAACGGCGGCGGACCATGCCGAGCGAACAGAGGCTGCAAAGACATACCTTGCGGCGCACATGGCCGAGCCCGTAACGCTGGATGAGGTCGCGGCGGCCGTCAATTCGTCGCCGTTCAATTTTGCGCGGATGTTTCAACAGCAAACCGGTTTGCCGGTTCACAGGTATTTGACGCTGCTGCGGCTGCGCGCCTCGCTGGAAATGATCGCGGGATCGGCCGCTGACCTGACACGCGTTGCCATCGACCTCGGCTTTTCAAGCCACAGCCATTTCACGGATGTCTTTCGCCGCGAGTTCGGCAAAACGCCTTCTGATCTTCGAAACGGGGCGAGTACAGAATCTGTCCGTGAAATGAGCAAGAATCTGATAGTCGAGTAGAGCGGCGATCGATTAAATTATCGTAGTGAGGAACGGCCCATGCGGAGTTATCGATCGTACATTGATAAATTGAAACAGAACTTCTGCGTCTCAGTTATCAATCGTTCATTTGGCGATTACCAATTCTCGTTGGCCCGTGTTCTTCATTAATAATATATGGAGGTAAAAAACAATGGCTGCATCAAAGTGTCCCGTCTGCGATTGGGAGATCACGGACGGTGGAGTAAAAGTAACCGTCGCCGGCAAGGAGATCATCGTGTGCTGCGATGAATGTGCCACGCAGGCGATAGCCGATCACGAAAAGGCCGCCGCTGCATAGCGATTGCCAGAGATTTTCAGTGGATAGTTGGAACTTTGCAGGTAACCTCTATCCACTGAAAACAAGTTGACGATAAAATATGAATTCACAAAATGAAAAGGCCGAAATATTCGCACGGCTCCACGTCAAGGGTGATCCGGTCATACTGTTCAATATCTGGGATGCCGGAACCGCAAAGGCGGTCGCGGATGCGGGTGCAAAGGCGATCGCGACGGGCAGCTGGTCGGTCGCGGCGGCAAACGGGTACAGCGACGGCGAGCAGCTGCCGATGGAAGCCGCAATAGCAAACCTCGGGCGCATCACGGCAAGTGTCGATCTGCCTGTCACATTAGATCTCGAAGGCGGATATACGGCGGACCTGAGCGAGTTAAGGGCGAACGCTGCAAAGGTGATAGCGGCCGGCACGGTCGGGATCAATTTTGAGGACCAGATAGTTGGCGGTGAAGGTCTTTATTCGATAGCGGAGCAACGCGACAGGGTCGCCGCGGTCCGAGCTGAGGCGGAGAAACACGCTCTGCCGTTGTTCATAAACGCCCGGACCGACATTTTTCTAAAAACGCTGCCCGGCCCGCACACGCATGAGCACCTTGAAGCGGCAGTGGAACGCGCACAGGCCTACGCCGACGCTGGCGCCAGCGGCTTTTTCGCGCCCGGCCTGCGCGATCCGGAATTGATCGGCGAACTTTGCCATCGGTCGCCGCTGCCGGTGAACATTATGGTCATGGCGGACGTTCCGCCAAATCACGAATTGGCCGAGCTGGGCGCTGCCAGGATCAGCTACGGCCCGGGTCCATACCGGCGGATGATGGAGGCGTTGAAGGACGCCGCAATGTCCGTCTATGCAGGCCGGAACACCTGAACCAAACTTGGTTCTCGCGGCCGTCCGGCGTAATCCCGCCCAAACCACTGATGCTCTGACCCGTCTATGTGCAGCATCATTCCCACCAGCGGCTTTCTTTCGCGCCGTTTCCTGTGCTTCTTTCGCTTGCCCGACCGGGCCACAAGCCCAGACTTCCGCAAGCAGATTCTTTACCCATGTGTAGCTGAAGCAAATGTCGTGATCCTCAGACAACTTCTCGTGAAAATGCCGCACGTTAAAGTCGAAATACTTTTCCCGATACAGCCTCAGAACCTCCTCCACCTCTCCAGCCGGCACCCGCCGCGGACTCTCCTTGCCCACTCGCCCATCAAACAACCCGTCGATCCCAAACTCTGCATACTTAGCCTTTATCCGACCCAAATGCCGGTAGCTCAGCCCCAGTATGTCTGCCGCCTCGATCCAATTTATCTTCTTTGCATACGCTCGCAAGATAATCTCCTGTATTGTCATCGCCTTCTCCATCGCGATCTCCGGGTAATTTCTCATGACTACTTTCTATAGCCATTACCCTCAACCGCCGAAAGCGGACATCTCACCTGCTATTCTCGTAGGACATATGATGTGCTAACTACAAAATGTTTCGGCCGGCCGCGATGAGCAGTGTTGCTTCTGGTATAATATGATCTTGAATCCGGGGCGGGATGATTGAACGAACATAAGCATATGAGCAGTATTTGCTGGGCAGGATCACAGGGTAGGGGCATTTCGAAGGAGAATGATCGGAGTACGGCCGCGGCGGGAATGATCCTGGCGGGCCTATGGACATTGAATATTATTATTGTCGCTTTCGCTCTTCCGATCCTGGCGTTTTCAAATCTTAGGTACTTTTTTCGCCGTCGAGCGTCCGAATTCGGCCTGTCAAAAC
>JADLDC010000027.1 GCA_020846885.1 Acidobacteriota bacterium
AGATCGCGACCGGATAAGCGTCAATTTTCAGGCTCTTCAAAAGTGCCCGCATCAGGTTGGCTTTGTCTTTGCAGTCGCCGTAGCCTCGGCTGAGGACAAGGTCGGACGGCCGCGGTTTATACCCGTTACCGTGGCCGACGCCGATATCTATCGAAATGTACTGAAGGTTCTGAACATACGTGCCGATAGCCTGGATCTTTTCCAACTCCGTTTTGGCATTAGCGGTTAGATCGCGGGCCTTTGCTGCTATATTATCATCGATAACTACCTGGGTATCGTGCATTGCCGCGGCCCATTTGGAAACATCAAGCCAATCCGTGAATGCACGGTCCACCGATTGCGTACGGTCGTCCGGCCCGTAATTGACCGCTATCTGGGGTGCCAGATTATCGACTGACGGGCTCATTGGTTCAGGCGGGATGGGCTTTAGGCTGCGAAGCTCCCAGGTGTAATTCGACCCCGAAACTACGGGTTTTACATCGGCCGCGTTGAACGTAATGCTTGACGCCTTCCAGCCCTGGGGCAGGTTGAGCGAGTAACGCGAAACCAGCGTCGGCAGCCGTCCTTGAAACTGCCAGCGGTCCTGGTAGAAAAGGGGCGTATCCTCGCTGACGACCGTGTAGCCAAAAATATGGCCTGTATCGACATCGCCTGAGGCGTCTATTATCTTGATCCTTCCTTCGTTATATACATCGTCCGGGTCGGCGATAATGTCCAGAATCGATTCCTTGCCGTATTCTTTGACCGAACCGTCCGGCCGGATCAGCCATGCCTCGATCGAGCGGATCTTTCCCGCACTTACAAGATAGAACGCACGGGCGATGGCAAAATTTCGCCCTTCGCGGTTGATCATCTTTACGGCATAGTTCTCGACCGTGACCAGCTTTCCGTCGGAACCGAGCGTGACCTGCTGTTCGTCGTGCAGCACAACGGCCGGGACATCTTTTTCATAGGCCGGCGGTGTCTGGGAAGCCGCCTGCTTCATCCACGACGGTGCAGTATCGTCGCCGGCAAATGCGGCCATGCTTCCGGCAAGGAAGAAAATTGCGGCGAAACCGAGTGAAATCAAAGAACGCAATACAGTTCTCATGGTTTTACTACTCCGAAAGCTAACGCTGTTTGAGCGTTATAACATGCGTATTTGCTGTCTGAAACGCATCAAAAAGCGCCTTGATCTGCGGATAGCTCGAGGCAGCAAAAAGCGTATAGCCGTTCCCGCCGAACAAGAACTTTCGCTTGTAAACGAGAATATTTTTGGCTTGATCAATGCCTATTTCTATCTGCAGATCGCTGATCCTTCCTGCATCAGCAACGCGGGCCGGAGTATCGGCATTGTCGAGCGCGAAATCCTTGGGAAGCGTGATCTCAACGTCATCTTCCTCGGACCACGGATGGTGGAAGAAGATGCTGTATTTACGCGTCGCCGATGAGAACAGCGGTTCGGAACCCGATTCGAAATACCCGGGTTTTAAGAACAAACGCTTTCCGGTCTTTTGAGCGTAGTTCGGGACCGTGACCTTGTAGATGTAAGTGAATGGCTTCTCCGGGTCCGAAACGTTCTGGATCGAGATGTCCGAAACCGTTGCCGTGCTTACATTTGCCTTGACCTGATCTTTCAGGTTCTCTTCCTGTTTGTTGGCGGACTCTTTGTAGTTGTCCAGCTTGTATTCATTGGACAGGTGCCCGTGATATTCGATCTTTACGGTACCGGTCAATGTTCCATCCTCTGACAGCGTGAAACGGCCGGTACGCTTCGCGACCGTCTCGTCGGGCGTGGAATACGGTATCTCGGTCGTTATGTAATCCTTATAACCGAGCAGCAGAACGGCGGTTGCTTCCTCATTCCACGCAAGCATCCCGTACGGGACAAATTTGTCGCCCGGCGAATAGTATTTCCACCGGCCGTTGATCTTTACCGCTACCGACGAAAAATGAATGAACGATTCATGGGCCTGCGAAACCTTAAAGAATTTCTCGCTGCGGTCGCCGCCAAAGGCCAATCGGGCCTCGTAGCCAAGCGCGGTCGCCAGCGAAGCAAACAGTTCATTGACATCGCCCGAGGTGCCCTGAAGCCGCTCATAGGTGTCGGATGTAGATTTGTTCGGTTTCAGCTCTTCGCGTTGATCATCGGTCATCTGCGGATCAAAATCTATGTTCTTGATCTTGTTCTTGCAGAAGTCGAAGATCTTCGCGATCTGATCGTCCGGTGCTGTTGCACCAGCGGCTATCGAGGCGGCGGCGGCCTTCATTTCCTTGTCCGGCTTTAGCGTGTCCTTAACACCCCAGCGTTTAACAATACCGCCGCCGAATCGCGCCCAGAAATCCGATGCGGTCGATCTTTTTGGATCGTCGGCCGAGTAGTAAAAGATCAGCCACGAACGCACCTCATCCTCAGGCGGCATTTGCGTTTCTTTCTTCAACGCGGGCACGTTTTCCATCGAGGCCTTGAAGAAACCGTTCTTGTCCTTTATGAACTTCGTTTCCTCCATATTAAACGTCAGATAGCGTCCGCCCGCGGCCGGCTTGAAGTAATAGGTCTTGCTGCGGATTGGAACATCATCTTGAAATATCATCCGCATATCCTCCGCCCAGCCAGAGTCCTGTATCTCATCGTATCGATATTCCACGATGGCGCCTGGTTCGATATTCGGGACGGCAAATGATTTCGCTCTGACCTTGATCTTATCGGTCTTTGCAATTTCCCGATCGAAAACGTCAGATTTCGTCAGCTCCGTGCTTGTGCCGTCCGGTTTGGTCACACGCGCCTGGATGTTCTTGATACGGATGCCTTTACGGAACGGGATATCGACCTTGCTGTATTTTTCACGCCCGCGTTCGGTGAAGATCTTTACGCGGACATAGTGTTTCATTGCAAGGTTCTCGCTGCTGTCATCAACGCGGATATCCCAGAAGAGAACTTCGGCATCAGCATCAGGCTCGACGACAGGCGTCTTTGCGGCCAGGTCCTGCGGGCTTAGCGGACGCCATTCCTGCGCCGCCGCCGACATGGTCAATAAAAACAGGGCGCAAGCCGCCGCAAGCGCGAAATACGGCTTTCTAGGTGGGGATAACTTCATAGCGATCTTTCGTTTTCCTTAAATAATTTGAGCGGGTGGACGGTGGTGAAGCTAAAACTCCGGTGCAGAGCTAAATCAACCGTCAAGAGCGATAATATAGCCAACCCCTATAGGGAAAGCAAGGGAAATCTTACAACTAACCGAAACCGCCAATTGTGGTATAATCCCATTAATAATCACCAAAACCTATCTAGTTCATTCATTGGGAGGCGAATATGCCGGCTGCAGCGACATACAGTACAGTACAAGAACTTTTGGGAAGCGAGGCCGAGACCTTGCTTGGGCACGTTTCTAAGACCATTTCGAAGGACACACTTCATCTTCCGGGGCCGGATTTTTTAGATCGGGTCTGGGTCGGTTCCGACCGGACACCGCCCGCGTTGAGAAGCTTGCAGACGCTTTTTGACAATGGGCGGCTTGCGGGAACCGGCTATCTTTCGATCTTGCCGGTAGATCAGGGCATTGAACATTCGGCCGGCGCGAGTTTCGCGCCGAATCCGGAGTATTTTGACCCTGCGAACATCGTAAAACTTGCGATCGAAGGCGGCTGCAACGCCGTCGCATCCACTTTTGGCGTTCTAGGCTCGGTGGCGAGAAAATTCGCCCACAAGATACCGTTCATTGTAAAGATCAATCACAATGAACTTCTCACCTACCCGAACAAGTTCGACCAGGTGATGTTCGGCACGGTCGATCAGGCCCGCGATATGGGCGCGGTCGCGGTCGGGGCGACGATCTATTTTGGATCGGATGAATCGACGCGGCAGATAACCGAAGTTTCTGAGGCATTTGCCTATGCCCATGAACTCGGCATGGCGACCATTCTTTGGTGCTATTTGCGAAATCCGAAGTTCAAGACACCTGAGGGCGATAAGCACACGGCCGCCGATCTGACCGGGCAAGCTAATCATCTAGGCGTTACCATCCAGGCGGATATAATCAAACAGAAGCTGCCCGAACGCAACGGCGGGTATAACGCGCTCAATATCGAAAGCAGCTACGGCAAGACGAACGAGAAGGTCTATACCGAACTCACGAGTGATAACCCGATCGACCTTGTTCGCTATCAGGTGGCCAATTGCTATATGGGCCGGTGCGGCTTGATCAATTCCGGAGGCGAGTCAAAAGGATCAGGCGATATGGCTGATGCCGTCCGCACCGCCGTCATCAACAAACGCGGGGGCGGAACCGGTTTGATCTCGGGACGCAAGGCGTTTCAACGCCCAATGGCCGAAGGCGTCGAGTTGCTGAACGCCATTCAGGACGTGTATCTGACAAAGGAAGTGACGGTCGCGTAGTTGTTTGGATGTCCCGACCTTTAGTTTGGCT
>JADLDC010000028.1 GCA_020846885.1 Acidobacteriota bacterium
CGTGCAATTTGGTAAGTTCGCGTGCGACCGCGGCCTTTCGATCGCCAAGCGTTTCAAGGCAATCCAGAAGCGACGCGGCAAGCCGATGCGGTGATTCGTAAAAAACAAGCGTTGCCGGTATATCTCGTACCTCCTCCAGCCGCCGCCGCCGTTCGCCTTTTCTTGAAGGCAAAAAGCCGCCAAAAAATATCGAATCCGTGGGAAGTCCTGATACGACAGCAGCCGTCACAAACGCCGCCGGCCCGGGAACGGCAACCACCGGCAGGCCCGCCGCGAACGCTTCGCTAACGAGGACAAATCCGGGATCATTTATCCCCGGTGTGCCCGCATCCGAAATGACCGCGACCGACGCACCGGCCTTTATCCTTTCGATCAACTCCGCGGCCCGTTCGCGTTCGTTGTGCTCGTGATAACTGATCAGTTTCTTCGATATGGCGTAATGATCCAAAAGCTTGCGCGAGTGCCGCGTGTCCTCGCAGGCGATGACGTCCGCGGCCTTGAGCGTTTCGATCGCCCGCAACGAAATATCCGCCAAATTCCCGATCGGTGTCGCTACAAGATAAAGTGTTCCCGTCATAATTCGGTAAGCAACCTTCTTTATACAACAATCTTGCCATACCTCTTGTCAGAACCGGGAGCGGTAGCGACCGGCCTCCTTCCTTCCTGCCTTCTCCACAAGCACCGCCTCTTGTCAGAACCGGGAGCGGTAGCGACTGGCTTCCTTCCTTCTCCACAAGCACCGCCTCCTGTCAGAACCGGGAGCGGTAGCGACCGGCCTCCTTCCTTCCTGCCTTCTCCGCAAGCACCGCCTCTTGTCAGAACCGGGAGCGGTAGCGACCGGCTTCCTTCCTTCCACACATCGAACCCGCCAGTAACGAAAAAAAGCCCGGACGCATTCACGCCCGGGCCCCGAAGTGATACCGCTTTCGGGATCAGCCTATGTCCCCTGTGTTAGAAGGGAAAATTGTTTCGCCATCCGCCGCCGCGTCGATTACCTCGATTGTTGTAACCGTAAACATCGGCGATCGCGTCAAGTGAGCGTTGAATATTGTTCCACTGGTTCTGCAAATTTCCGCCACGGCGGCCGCGTGAATTGTACATTACGCGATCGATCTGCGAAGCAATGTCCAGCACGCGCCGGGCTGCGTCGGCACTGTTGTTCAGGTTGCGGCCGTTGCCGTATTTGTCTTCAAGGCGGTCGGCGGCCTTTGCAAAATCATCCGCAAGGTCTTCGATCCGTTCGAGACGCTGGCCGTTGTTGTTCCGGCCGCCCCAGATGTTGCCCCATCTGTTGTCGTTGCGGTCATCGTATCGATCGTCCGCACGGTCGGTTGCCCGCTCGAAATTGCGTGCCTGGCTCTTTAGATTCCTTACAGTGCTGCGGATATTGCGCCCATTGTTGCCGTAGTAACCGCCGTTGCCGTAATAGCCGTCATTTCCCCGGTTTCCGCCGTACCCGCCGTTCCACTGCGCCGAAGCAATTGCCGGCAAGCCCAAAATCAACAAGCTAAATGCGCCGATAGCGATCATCCCTTTAATTTTGTTCATCATATTTCTCTCCAACTTTGTCAGTTTCAGGCAATGACCAGCATTGCTGATGGGCTGAAAAGCAAAGGGCGTGCCATTGTCGAAATCAACGAAAAAGCCCCGTTTTTACGGGGCTTTGGGAGTAAGAATGTGTTGGCCGTATCCGATCACGCACGTTTTCGGCGGCAACTCCACCAAATCGTCAGCCGCATTTTGAAGAAAGGCCTGGGCCGGCGCCTCCTCGGCATAAAACTTAGCGGCCTCTACGTCAGAATCATTCCAACGTAGAGGCCGCTAAGGATTCTTACGGCAGATAAGGCGGAGTGTTTTACTTCACACCCAACGCTTTTGCCGCGTTTATCCTGCCGCCGCTGGCGATCTTGCCGTTGAGGGCATCGACCTTGTCAACCGACTTCAAAACACGCTCGCGAAGTTTATCCACCGAAATATTTGGATCACTTGCCACGATCAACGCCGCGACGCCCGAAACATATGGCGTCGCCATCGAAGTACCGGACGCTTCACGATAAGCGTTGCCGAGCCATGTCGAAACGATCTCACGGCCCG
Organism: Acidobacteriota bacterium; assembly: GCA_020846885.1. Lineage (GTDB taxonomy): Bacteria > Acidobacteriota > Blastocatellia > Pyrinomonadales > Pyrinomonadaceae > OLB17. The sequence continues at coordinate 2,095 of JADLDC010000028.1, forward strand.
GTGCCGCAACGTGGACCGTCTTAACGCCGTAATTTGAGAACGACGCAAGCGAATCTGTCCTGTCGAGGGCCGCGACGCTTATAACGTTCGGCAGATCGTAGTTCGACGGGTAATGCGGCCGCTTATCATTATCGGTGCTGTTGTTGCCTGCGGCGGCAACGAACAGGATGCCGTTCTCACCGGCGGCGCGAATGGCATCTTCGAGCGCCTTGGAATTCTGTGTTGAACCCCAGCTTGCGCTTATCACACGAAGGTTCACACCTTTCTGTTTGCGGTCGATCGCATAATTTATCGCCTCGATCGCGTCCTTCGTTGAACCAAATCCTCCGCGGCCAAGGAATTTCAAAGGCATCACCTGCACATTCCAGTTAATACCGGCGATCCCTTCGCCATTGTTGCCCTCGGCACCGATAATGCCGGCACAATGCGTGCCGTGGCCATTGTCGTCCATCGGGTCGGCCACGTTCGAATCGGCATCGTAGCCTTGGATATCATTGTATGTGCCCAACTCAGCATCGACATACTGCGGAACATTGTCCGGCCGGACCCACATATTTGAAACGAGGTCGAGATGATTATAGTCAACACCGGTATCAAGCACCGCCACGACCACTTCCCTGCTTCCCTTGGTCTTGGCCCAGGCCTGCAGGGCGCTCAGATCCGCACCCGCCTTTCCGCCGTCCTGGCCGATATTGTTCAGCGCCCATTGTTCGCCAAAATGCGGGTCGTTCGGGATGTTGTCGCTTGGCCGGTCAAGCAGGTCCTGCGGGCGGTATGTATTGGCAGGATCGTCCAGTTGGATGACATCATTCGTGTCGGCATACTCGACCAGATCGGTCATTGACCTGTACTGATCGGCAACTGCCGCCATGTCCGCTCCGTCAAGGTCATCGATCGCGACCAGGCCGCGGACCGATTCAATATTGTCCTCCACCCGGTCGTTCAGCCGGCCGGTGATCTTCTTTATATCCGCAAGCTTAACGCCCGGTTTGAACCGGACAAGGACCTCAGGTTCGGCGTCCTTCAGCGTACGGGCCGAGGTTTTCGGTTTCCGCGTTGCCGAATGATCGACCTCCACGTTCGGCAGCGGGTTTGACTGCCACCGCCGGATCTGGCCCAAAACGGCCGCTGTTACTACCAAAATTCCTACGATCGTGATGCGTATCCAGATGTTACTGCGATTCATAGATAACTGCTCCGAAAATAGTACGACAGGCTGTTGGCCTGTCGCGGTAAACAGGCGAACGGCCTGTTCTACGAAATAATAACGTAATTAGCACCGTCAAAATCCTTCAGCCTAAGCTGATATTTGTCGGCCCGGTACTCGTAATTCTTCCCCTTGGCGTTAAGGTTGATCTTCCAGCCCGTCGAGATCATCTGTGCCGACATTTCGCCGTTTGCGGGCGCGCCAAGCGACATATCCGGAAAATCCACCTTTGCGATGGATCCCTCACGGACGTCGTTCTCACTGACGCTCAACCGTTTCGCCAGGTCCTTTCTGGCCTCTTCGACAGCCTTTTCCTGCGTTAATGCCATATTAATTCTCAGCGCTACAATCTTGCTCTTTCTACGAAGAGAAGTCAACAAATGTTCCGGCGCGTCAGTGGGCCTCTGCCCGGCGGCGGAGGGCAAAATTCCTCCTTATCTCGACAACGGCCGGAACGATATAGGTGGCACAGGCAACCCCGAGAATAAGCCCGGTGAGGAACCGCGACAGATGCGTATTCTCCCAGATCCCGAAAACGGTCAGCGACCAGTCAATGCCGATGGGCACAAGCGAAAGGAAGAGCCAGAACCTCGGCAGCGGCTCGATGTCATCTATCCGCCGCCATAACGGATAGACGATGAGCCCGAACAGCAGGCCGAAATAAACACCAAAACATCGCGAGCAAACCGCCATTTGATGCGAACCAAGATGCATCGACCGTTCGGGCAGTTGATGGCAGATATAGCTGAAAAAGCCGTAGATCGGCGTGGCCGCGCCGGAACCGATATCGCCGGCCAACGGAGCGATCACAATCGCGCCCACCCATATCGCGACAATTGCCACCGCAGCACCCCATGCGCCAAACGCCTGCGAACGAAAGGTTTTCGCAAGGCTGGCGGGAATATAATTCTCGGCTGTCTGGGCCATTTATTCGTTTGCCGTGGCCGCCGTGTTGTTCACGGCCTTTTCCGTCTTAAGTATATGATGCGTAGTTTGGATGACGGTATCCGGATTAAGTGAGATCGAGTTGATCCCGCGTTTGACCAGAAACTCGGCAAATTCCGGATAATCGGACGGCGCCTGGCCGCAGATGCCGATCTTTTTGTTGTTGCGCTTTGCGGCGTCAATTGCCATCGCCACCATTTTCTCGACCGCGCCGTTCCGCTCGTCGAACAGATGAGCGACCATTTCAGAATCACGGTCAAGCCCAAGCGCAAGCTGCGTCAGATCGTTCGACCCGATCGAATACCCGTCAAAGACCTGGAGGAACTCGTCCGCAAACACAACGTTCGCCGGCAGCTCGCACATCGCGTATATCTCAAGCCCGTTGTCACCCTGCTTTAGGCCGTATTCGGCCATCAGGTCAATGACACGGCGTCCTTCCTCGACCGTGCGGCAGAACGGGATCATCGGCGTCACATTCGTCAGGCCCATGTCATCGCGAACACGGCAAAGGGCAAGGCATTCAAGCCGAAACCCTGCACGGTATCGATCATCGTAATACCTCGAAGCACCGCGAAAACCGATCATCGGATTCTCTTCTATCGGCTCGAATTCCTTGCCGCCGATCAACATCGCGTACTCGTTCGATTTGAAATCGGACATACGCACGATCACCGGTTTCGGGTAGAACGCCGCGGCTATCCGGCCGACGCCCTCGGCAACCGAGCGGACAAAAAATTCCTTCGGGTCTTCTTCCAGAATGCGGCGCGATATCGCTTCCCTGTCCTCGGATCGTTTCAGATCGGGATATTTGACAAGCGCCATCGGGTGAATGCCGATGTGGTTGTTGATGATGAACTCAAGCCGCGCAAGCCCGACACCGTCGTTCGGCATCCGCGAAACGGCAAACGCGTGGTCGGGGTCGCCGACGTTCATCATCACTTTGGTCTCCGGCCGCTCATCATTGGTTATCTCACGGCGGTCGAGCTCAAAATCGATGTTGCCGTAATAAACATTTCCGCGGTCGCCTTCGGCACAAGAAACGGTAATGTCGGTGCCGCTCTTGACCATTTCCGTCGCATTGCCGGTGCCGACAATGCACGGAATACCAAGTTCGCGGCTGATGATGGCGCTATGACAGGTGCGGCCGCCGCGTTCGGTAACGATCGCCGAGGCACGTTTCATGATCGGTTCCCACGCCGGATCGGTCATGGTTGTGACAAGTATCTCGTCCTGCTTGAACGTGTTCAGTTTGGCCGGATCGAGCAGCACGTGGGCCGTTCCCTGGCCTATCTTTTCTCCTACGGCCACGCCGCTTGCCAAAGGAGCGCCGTGAATTCCCGTCAGCCGATAGGTCTCGATATAGGCACCGTCCTTTTGCGTGTGGACTGTTTCGGGCCTTGCCTGAAGGATGAAAAGTTCACCCGTGATCCCGTCCTTGGCCCATTCGATGTCCATAGGCTGAGAATGGCCGGCCAGGGCCGAATAGTGCTCCTCTATCGCGCAGGCCCATTCGGCAAGCTGCAGCACCTCGAAGCCCGCAAGGCAAAACCGGTTCCGCTGTGACTCGACCACATCGCGGACCTGCGTGCCGACGCCGTCGTCGGCAAACACCATCTTGACCTCTTTTACGCCGAGCTTCCGCGTAACTATCGGGCGGAACCCGAGCTTAAGCGTCGGCTTGAAAACGATCCATTCATCCGGCGTTGCCATTCCCTGTACGACCGCTTCGCCAAGTCCCCAGGCCCCGTTTATCACGACCGCATCGCGAAAACCGCTTTCGGTATCCAGCGTGAACATAACACCGGAACATGCCGCGTCCGAGCGGACCATCGGCTGGATGCCTATCGACAGCGCGACATCAAAATGATCAAAACCTTTCGCTGTCCGGTACGAGATGGCTCGGTCAGTCCACAGCGAGGCATAGCACTCGTGACAGGCGCGGATCAGATTTTCCTCACCGCGGACGTTAAGTATCGTGTCCTGCTGGCCGGCAAACGACGCGTCAGGCAGGTCTTCCGCCGTGGCGGAAGAACGAACTGCTACTTCGAAGACCCTTTTGCCGATCCTTTCGCCCAGCCGAACATACGACTCGTGGATCGCGGACTCGACCTCTGGCGGAAATGGCGCTTCGAGCATCAATTGCCGCGCCTGGCTTCCGACGCTTGCAAGTGCATCCAGATCGTTGACATCCAGGCCCTTAAGCAGTTTCTGAAGCTTCTTTCTTAGGCCGCTGGTCTCCAGCAGCAGCTCGTACGCGTAGCTGGTCGTGGAAAATCCATCGACCGCACGAACGCCTTTGCCCGTTAATTCGCGGAAAAGCTCGCCCAAACTGGCGCATTTGCCGCCGACGAGGGCCACATCTTTGTTGCCAACCTGGTTCAGATCGAGTACGTATTGCTTGGTCATAGGAACGTTCTAATCGGCTGCGGCAGCCATGGCGGACTCAA
>JADLDC010000029.1 GCA_020846885.1 Acidobacteriota bacterium
CGGCCTCTGCCTGTTTCGAGAAAAAGTTCCGAAAGCCTCAATGCACTGACGCCGACATCACGCGCGGCTGCGAGCGCAGGTGTTTTTTACAGGCCGATTCAATGAGAAGCTCAATTTCCGCGCGCAGGTCTTCCTCATCCGCTGCTTGTGCGTTAGTGATCTCAGATACGATCAGAAATTTCGCCTTTTCAAGCAGTGTCTGTTCACGGAACGAGAGCTTTTTCTCGTGACTCAAAAAGGTGAGTTTTTTGAGTACATCGGCCGCCTCAAACACGTCGCCGGATTGAAGCTGCCCGGTGAAATTGCGCGAACGCGTTTTCCAATCACATGAGATCTCATCAAAATCCGCCGAAAGCTGTGCGATCAGTTTCTTGCATTGGATCGATGAGATCACCGGCCGCACACCAACATTCCGGGCGTTTTCGGTCGGGACCATGATGACGGAGTTATCGTTAAGGACGCGAAGCGAGTAAAATTCGATCGACATTTCACCGATGAATTTACTTTCGACCCCCTCGACCATGCATACCCCCTGGCTCGGATAAGATACTTTTTGACCCTTTACCAGTTCCATACGTACATCTCCATTTAGAACCAAGACAACTTAGGTGTGTTCTCGATACTGTATGAGGCTGTTCGACGGACAAGCACGTGCGTGTCGAATATGGCTATATTATACCACAGTTTGGACGCGTGATGAAACCGGCCTTTTCGTGCCTGTAAGTGCCTGTTATACAGGCAGTTCTATCGTGAACGTCGTTCCTTCGGCGGGTGTTGAAGCAACGGAAACGCCGCCGCCGTGGAGCCGCGCAAGGTGTTTGACAATTGCCAGCCCAAGGCCGGTTCCGCCGACCTCACGGGTGCGGCCGCGGTCGGCGCGATAAAAGCGTTCGAACAAGCGGGGAAGATGATCGGGCAGGATGCCTTCGCCGGTGTCCGTGACCGAGATCGACACTTTTTCGTCCGACACGGCAGCGGCCACTGTCACGCTGCCGCCGCGGCGGTTGAACTTGATCGCGTTGTCGATCAGGTTGGTCAGCATTTGCTCAAGACGGATCGGATCCGCAGCGGTTCTGACCGCTTGCGGAACACGATTGATAAGTTCGACCTCGCGTGCGGCGGCTTTTGACGAGAGCGATGTGAAAACCTCGTCCACAAGCTTGGCCGCATGTACCGGCCTTGCCTGAATACTGACGTTGCCGGATTCTATCATTGAGAGTTCAAGGATGTCGGCGATCAGTTCGTGCATCCGCTCGGCGTTGCGTCGGATCACGCCAAGGAAACGGCGGTTGTTCTCACTATCGTCGATCGCTCCGTCCTCGAGCGTTTCAACAAATGCGAGGATCGATGTGAGAGGCGTGCGAAGTTCGTGCGAGATGTTCGAGAGAAACTCCTGCCGGACCTTTTCGAGCCGTTCCAATTTGGTCACGTCGTAAAAGACACCGATCGCAAATACCGAGCCATCAAGTTCGATCGGCGATACGTGTATATCAAAGCTTCGCCGTCCGGTTCCTATGAAAGCGATCTTGACCTCTGTCGATATCCGCTCGTCAAGGGCCCTGTCGTATGCCTGGTGAAGCTGAAGATCGCGGATGACTTCGCTCAACCGCCGCGAGCGCATCGACCTGCCCTCTTGTCCAAATGCCGTCTCGGCCGCGCTGTTTGCCCGCACTACACGTCGAGCGCCGTCAACAACGATCGCACTCTCACGATTTGCGTCGAGAAGCGATGCAAGGATGTCGAGTGAGCTTGGCTGGAATGCGTTCTGCATTTCAAATGATAAGTGGAGAATGTCGCTTGCAACCGGGCAAATTGAACGGTGTCTTAGATGGCCGCTTCGACCCTAATTCGAACTTATAAATCTATATCCTACGCCGACGACCGTTTCGATCTGCTGCGCACAGTCGCCCATTTTTTGCCGCAGCCTGCGAATATGCACATCCAGTGTTCGCGAGTCGCCGAAATAGCTGTGGCCCCAGACATTATCGAGAAGCTGCTGCCGCGTCGCGACACGGCCGATATTTTTGACGAGATGTTCGAGCAGGGCAAATTCCTTGCGTGTCAAACGAACATCAGTGTCGCCGCACTTAACACGCATGTCCCTAAAATCGATGCTCAACTGGCGATCTTCATAACGGGCCGTTTCTTCTTTCTCGGCCCGCCGCAAAACGGCGCGTACCCGTGCAATGACCTCTTTCACTGAAAACGGTTTGACAACGTAATCGTCCGCGCCCGAATCCAGCCCCGATATCCGCTCACTGTCTGCCGCCTTTGCCGTCAGCATAATGATCGGCGTCTTTTCCGTGAGCGGTTCACGACGAAGCCGTCGGCACAATTCCATCCCGCTCATCCCGGGCAGCATTAGATCGAGAATTATCAGCGACGGCGTAGTATTTTCATCAAGGGCAATGCGGAGTCCTTTTTCGCCCGACTCCGCGATCGATGGCCGAAATCCCTCGCGCTTGAAATTGTAATGCAGGCTCTCGGCGATGTCGGCATCATCTTCAACAATGAGAATGTTGGGCAGCATACGGGTAGTTTCCGGAAATGAAACAGCAGCAAATGCAAGTTTATGACATGTATATTAACGGAAACTGAACAGAGTGTTACGGACGCCTTAATTCTGCGGCAGAGGAACTGATCCGCCGGTTTATATTAAGGTCCGATTCTCGCCGTTACGTTCGCAAAAACAATTTAGGCATCTAGCGTACTATAACAGTTGAATCGCAAGCACTTTCGTCCTCTTTGTGTCTTCAACTTGGTGAGCTTTGTGTTAAGAAATGACCGTTAACACAAAGGCCTCAAAGGGAGGACAGGAAGAGAACGCCAAGAACTACTTCCAAATTATCTGTGACCATCCACTAATGCTTCCCTTTCCATTTCCTCCTTTGGCCGGATGATAAACTCTAGTGTTCCCGTGCCCTGATCGACGGCTTTCCACTGGCCGATCGCCAACTTGATAGATGCAAGAGCTGCGGTCGACATTGGCTGAATCTCACCGGTCAGGCAGCGAATGATCGCTTCCATGCCTGGATTGTGCCCGATCAGGAGTGCAGAATCGACATCCGCCGGAATTTCCGAAATGACCTTGAGAAGCGTCGTCAGGCTAGCCTCATAAACGCGCTCGTCGTACGTGAGCGGAACGTCAAAGCCGATGTTTTCCTTCACCAGTTCGGCTGTTCGTTCAGCCCGTTTGGCCGGCGAACTGATGATCACTTTAGGTTCCATGCCTCGGCCCGCGATCAACTCACCGATAAAAGCGGCCGCTCCCACGCCCTGGTCATTCAACGGGCGGTCAAAGTCGGCAAGCGATGCGTCATCCCAACTGGATTTTGCGTGGCGTAAGATGTAAAGGCGCTTCATTGCACTAGAATTGTGGATTCGGCGCGTGTTCGGTGTCAATGGCGGACAGATCACCAGTTTAGATCAGAGCCTCAACACAGCGAACACAAAGCGATGACACAAAGGCCTCAAAGGATCCCAAACGAAATGCTTTCGAAATTCTGAAACTCATTTACCGGTTTTGTGCGTACTATCTATTTTCTGTATACATTGAATTACGTGGTAACCCTCATCTGTCAATGAAAAATATTGGTCTTATTTGTCTGATCTTTCTCTTCTCGATCTGCGCGGCCGCCCAGGGCGGTTCGATCGCCGGCAAAGTAACGTTCGGTTCGGATAACGCCGTGCTGCACGAGGTATCGGTGCAGATCGTGCAGCTGAAGCGCTCGACCGTCACTGATAACGACGGCGGTTATCGTTTTGAAAATGTCCCGCCGGGCCGATATACCATTTTGGCGCATCAGGAAGGCTTTGCCGACGCGTCAAAGTTGGTGACGGTCACCGCAGGATCGGTCCTGACAGTCGACCTGCAGATGCAATTATCGGGCATTACTGAGCAGGTCACTGTAACGGCGAGCGGAGCCGAACAGACGACATTTGAAGCGATCGCCACGGTCAGCTCTATCGAATCGAACGAGATAATGACGCGCGCATCGGTCGGCCTTGGTGAAGTATTAGAAGGGCAATCGGGCGTTTCAGAACGGTCGGCCGGCCCCGGAGCCTCGCGGCCGGTAATTCGCGGTTTTGACGGCGACCGGGTAAAAGTTGCTTCTGACGGCATCTCGGCAGGCTCGCTTGCGGCGCAGTCCGGAGATCATTCTGAGCCGATCGATCCGCTTTCCGTGGAACGCATTGAGGTTGTCAAAGGGCCTGCAACTCTCCTATATGGCAGCAACGCCATTGGCGGTGTCGTCAACGCGATCAGCGGGCATGATGAAGAATCGCACCCAGGCGTTCGCGGATATTTTTCGACGATCGGCGCCACGAACAGCAGCCAGGCGGCGGTTTCAGGAGGTGCCGAATTCGGGGTTAAGAATTGGGGCTTTTGGGGAAACGGAAGCGGCCAGCGGACCAGCGACTACAAGGCCGGCGGCGATTTCGGCACCGTGCAGAATACCTTCACACGCAGCGGCACCGGCAGCGTGGGCGGCGGATATTTTGCGCAGAAGGCATTTTTCAACGCGAATTATACGTTCTATCAAAGCCGCTACGGCATACCGCTCGATTTCCGTGAAGCGGAGCCCGAAGACAGAAGCCTTCGGGTCTGGCGAAACAACATTAAGTTCAATTTTGGCTACCACGATCTCAAATCGTTCGTCACCG